>DYDE01000060.1 GCA_020718065.1 Marinifilum sp.
ATATACTTATAAAATATAGTTTACAAAAATAAAGATTTTCTAATTTGGGATTTGAATTATTTCACCTTTTTTAAGAAAGCTTTTAAACCCATCGTTCTTAGCTCTTTGTTGCCATTCATCAAAGTTTTCAACAACATTGTCCTGATAGTGCCACAAATACATTTTAGCTTTAATACTTTCTTCAAGTGTCTTTAGATCATCGTAATGAGCATGAACCTGAGAGCGAAATGGAGAAGTTTCGCAATCATTTATTATTATATCGGCATTTTTATAAGGTTCTTTTAAGTGATCTGGAGTAAATTGAGTATCACTTGTAAGATATACATTATATCCTGATTTTGGAGTCATCATC
Source organism: Marinifilum sp. (assembly GCA_020718065.1). GTDB lineage: Bacteria > Bacteroidota > Bacteroidia > Bacteroidales > CG2-30-32-10 > CG2-30-32-10. The sequence goes on from DYDE01000060.1 coordinate 353, forward strand.
AATCCAAATGTTGGAATAGTTGAATAACCATTGAAAACATGAATAGAAGAAATTAGTTTGAAGTTAATACCCTCCCACTCAAAACATGTTTGGGTTTCCTGAGGTTGCACATCAAAATAATCATAAATATTAAGAATTCTTCCTTGTATTGAGCTCAAACCTCCTTTTAATGAATCTGACCACAAGTCTTCAACAAGAACTTTATGACAAAATAATTTTGGTTTCGATCTGTTAGGATCAAAGAAACTGGTAAAAGCAATATATTCCATACCGCCAATATGATCATTATGAAGATGGGTAATATAAACCGAATCAATTTCTTTAGAAGACATCCCTACATCACGTAAAGCAAAACGAATATCTCCTCCAGCATCAATTAATAAAATCTTGCCATTTTCTTCAACTAACAAATTTGGATGATAGTTCTTCATACTAAAAGCAGAACCTGTGCCTAGAAATCGTAAATTCATATCTTCAGTTTTTTATTTTTTATCTAATTTTTCAACTCCATCCCAATCTTCTGGTACTTCTTCTTTTATGTATAACCTACAAAGATCTATATAATGATGTGCTGTAAAATCGTTTGAATTAATTTTTATAATTTCAGTAAATAAGCCCAAAGCCTTTTTAAAATCTTTTTTGTAATAAATTGCCAATGCATTGTCAAAATCGTTTTTGGTGGACAGTTTTAATTGAAAATCTTCCTGTGGCAAACCGTCAATAATTTCATAGAGACCAACAGGTAAATCTTTTCCTTTCACTTTCACTCTACCCAAAAAGCGAATATTGAATTTTTCTTTATTTTTTAATTTATTATAAGTATCATCACTAATTAGTGTTGAAGTTCCAAATATTTTTGTTAAACCTTCCATTCTAGAAGCAAGATTTACAGAATCTCCAACAATACCACCTTCCCATCGCCATTTATCACCCCTGATTCCCATTATAATTTTACCGGTATGCATACCAACCCCTATTCTGATTTCTCTTCTTTTCTTAGCTTTACGGTCCATGCTATATTGTTCAACTCGTTTATGCATATCAATAGAAGCCGCAACAGCCGTATCAGGGTCACCAGGAAACATTGCAACTATTCCATCTCCATAATATTGAACTGGAAATCCATGATTTTTATTTAATTCAATTCCAATCATACTAAGGTATCTTACCTGAAATCTAAAGTTGTCAAAAGGAGTCATTGTTTCTGATAAATTAGTATAAGAACGAATATCTGAGAACATAATGGTCATTTCTTTTTCGGTCATATCTCCTAATTTAAAGTCAATGACCCTGCGTTTTTCAAGTAATTTTAAGAAAGCTCCGGGTAAATATCTTCCATAAGCAATATTCAATTGTTTCATCCTGCGTGTAGCAAGCTTTACAATTCCCCAGACAATTAAAATAGCTAATATTGCATAAGAAATATATGCCCAAACTGTTCGATACCATGGTGGTAATATTTCGAATTCATAAATAGCTTCGTTCCCCTCAATACCATAAATATTTTTCGCTTTTACACGAAATTTATACTTACCTTCAGGCAAATTAGTATAAGGTGCTTTGTTTTCTTTTGACCATTTGCTCCAACCTTCATCAAATCCTTCCAGATAATGACTGTATTCTATTGATAATTCATCTTCAAAAAATGGAGCCGCATATATAAATGATATTTTGTTATTTTTATATTTTAAAATAGGCTTAAGTTCTTCTGGTTGAATTAATGATACTTCTTTTCTTGCAGAATCTATAGTTTTATAATAAGTACCATAAAAAATCACTGAATCTTCTCCAATTGTAACATTACGGATAAGTGTATTATATTTTTGCTTGTAATTTCTTTTAAAATTATCATTATAACTATAAACACCATCAGATGTTGCTAACCAAACTACACCTTCATTATCAGGATCAGGGTAAATATTATTAATTGACAGCTTGTTAGGAAACCTTTTAAACGGCAATGAATCTATCGTATAACTATTTTCTCCATGGGGAATCAGATGTTCTATCCAATAAATATTTTCTTTTTCCTTGTTTAAACACAACCAAAGTGTTCCTTTTTTATCAGATGCTATAGTAAAGATTCCTAATGATCCATCTGCGTATTTTAAACCAAATGAGGTATCAGGCATAAATGAATCTGATGTTTCATTATATTTATAAAAACCTTGTGATGTGCAGAATATTATTTTATCATTATAATTAAATGCTTTTATATTCTTTAAGTTTGTTGGTAAGCCATTTGCATTATTGTAAATACTAATTTGCAATGATGGAGATATTTTAACCAACCCGGAAATATATGTTGCTAACCATGTATTTCCCTTTATATCTTCAGCGATATTGCGAATTTCATCCTTAACAACACCTTCAAATTCATTGTTTTTATTCCATTTCCCATTTGCATATTTTAATGTTTTATAAAAATTTAATGAACCAACATGTAAAACAGAAGGATTGATCTTTGATTGAGCAATGTTATAACAATAAAAAAATTTATTATCAATTGGCTGAGCAACATTTTGATTAATTTCCCATATGTTTGGATGTGAAGCAGCCAGAAGTTTTTCTTGTCCTGATGCTGTTTTAAATTTAAGAAATGCCCATGTTGCAACAGTATTTTTGACTTGCATAAATTTCGGACTTTGATTTTCATCAAAACCTAAATAAAAAACTCCAGTATTGGTTCCAACATAAAGAGTGCCTTTATATCTAACAACATCCATCACAATCCCTTTTAAACCAGATTCTTCTCCAAATCTACAAATAGAAGAACTGGTTTCTACTTTTGAAATACCTTTATTTAAGGCTAACCAAAGCGGTTGAATATTATCTTTGATCGATTTATCATAAGAATAAAAGACCCGTTCGTTCCTTATCCCATTTTGAGGATTAAAAATAGATACAAGGTTTCCTTTTAAATCAGTAACAATACAACCTTTGTCTAATGTTGCAAATACAAAATTATTGTTTATTTGTTTTATAGCATGGTAAACTCTACCATCCACCAATAATTTATTTGTAAATTCTGAAAACCCATTTTTCTTATATCCTTCAATATTCCCAGTTTTACTATTATAAAAATAAATTCCTGGATCCATCGGATTTTCATCAGGTACAACAAATAATATTAAATTGTCATTATTATATTGTAATATTGAATATATGTCGGTTTTAGCAAAGAAATTTCCTCCATTTGACAGCTTCAAAGAATCAATATCTAATTCTTTTAATCCATGGGGATAGTTGCTGGTATATATTTTATTTCCAATTAAAAAAGAAAAAAAACTGAATTTAGATAAAGGAATGGTTTTAATAGTATTTGGAGGGGTAAACTGAATTATATGATATTGCGAACAATAATATATAGAATTATCATAATAAAAGGTTTGAAGAATATCTTTGATTTTTACTTTTGAAGTATCTATTAATGGCAACAAAGACTTAAAATTTAGTTTTCCAAATTTATCAGGAGTTAAATAACCAAATTCATACTGAGCACCAACATAAATAATCCCTTTTTCATCAATAGTAAAAGATCTTACAATTGATTTATTGGGAGTTGTAATTTTCCGCCATGAGTGTCCATCATATTCCAAAATACCATCATCATTATTGCCAAAATACATTACTCCACGATTATCCTGAATAATTGCCCAATTTTGCTCAGACCCCTCGTATTCTGTTGATGAATAATTTTTAATAAATGGAATTCCAAATTTATTGGCTTGCCCAAAAACTAAAACATTTAAACAAAATGCAACTAAAATTAAAAAGAGTTTTCTCATTATGTTAATAAAATAATAGTCAAACCTACATATTATTTTGTAAAAATACTAATCCTAAAATTAATGTTATTATTTTTTTATTAAAATTCAATATAATTTTTCGAATGTTGTTTTAATTATCGTTTTTTTTTAATAAAATATTGTATATTTGTTATTAAATATAAACCTAAGAAAAATAAGTATGATAAAATTTAACTTTATAAAAGTATTGTTTGCAATGATATTAATAAGTATTTCATTATTCTTAGTCAATTGCAAGAAGGACAAAGAAACAGAAACAACTCCACCAAACCTTCCACCCGCAACCTCTATGGTGATGGACTATAGTAATTTTTCTTCTTCATCAATAAAATATACAAAAGATGCTGATTCGTTGACTTATAAAAATCACAATTGGGCTGCTTTGAATGTAGGTGTTTGGAACATAATACTTACAGTTGGGTTGGCGGTTCCTGTTGCTTCTTTTCATGAAGCGTTTAATCATCAATGGGTTAAGGAAGGTGATAATTTATGGTCTTGGACCTATAGTTTTGTTGCGCAAAATACAAATCATACAGCAAAACTCACAGCTATGTATATTGAAAACAAATCAAAAGTGCAATGGGATATGTATATTACTAAAGATAATATTTATTCTAGTTTCCATTGGTACACAGGTTTTTCTGCTATAAACGGACTTGAAGGTGAATGGACTTTAAACAAAAGCCCTCTTGAACCAACTCCACTTTTAAATATCATATGGCATCGCAATACAAGCACTGGTGCTTCTGATATTAAGTATTTGAATGTAGAACCAGGTGGCACTGAAAACGGTGGCTATATTTATTATGCAGTTACTCCTGACACTCCTTTAGATGCCACATATGATATTTTCAATAAGGGACAAAACAATTTAATAAACATTCAATGGAATAGAACTTCTAAAAATGGTCGTATTAAAGATGCAAAATACTTTTTAAATGCTGATTGGCATTGTTGGGATGGCAACTTTGCTGATTGCATTTGTCAATAATACATATTGTTTTAAATATAAAATAATAAAAGCTGGCAAAAGCCGGCTTTTTTATTTTGTAAACCATTGGATCGGTTCTTTTCTTATGCTATTATATTTCTTAACAAATACTATTTTAAACATTTCACCGATTATAATTAAAATTATACCGATTATGCTTTTTTGTTTTAAAATAAATATCAACTTTGCAAACTATTCCAAAAATTCTAACTTAAAAATAACTTGCCAATGAATAAAATTATTATTTCTGCATTGCTATTTATTTGTATTAGTATTCTTCATGCACAAAACAACAATGTAACCAACAGCATTATCAAAGGAAACATCGTTGATAGTATTTCGGGGAAACCTATTGAATTTTCAAGTATTGGTATTTACAAAATACCCGGTGATTCATTGGTGGCAGGGACTCTTTCTGATGCTAAAGGAAACTTCATCAAAGAAGGATTAGCTTATGGAACCTATAAAATAAAAATTACATTTATTGGTTATAATGATTTTGTTATTAATAATGTCACAATTGATAAAAAACAACCAAAATACCAAATAGATAAAATCATATTAGCACCTTCTTCCAGTGAACTAAATGCTGTTACAATAGAAGGAGTTCGCAAGCCTTTTGAACAAACATTTGATAAAAAAATATTTCTGATGGATGATAAAAGAGCCCCAGGTGCTTTAAATGTGCTTGATCAGCTTAGAACACTCCCGTCAGTAACCGTTGATCCTGAAGGAAATGTAAAGTACCGCGGACAAACACCAAATATTTTAGTTGACGACCAACCATACACATTATTATATCCAAAATTGGAAATGATTCCTGCCTCTAATGTTGATAAAATTGAATTCATTGAGCCTTCTGCACGTTATTCTTCTTCTGTTGGAACCATAAATATTAAACTTAAAACACCTAAAGAAAATGGATTTAGTGGAGCTATTTACACAGGTTGCGGCACAACAGATTTTAAATCAATCCGCCAGAATTTTAATGGACTAAACATTAATTATAAGTTCAAAAAACTAATCCTTTATGGGAATGCAAATTATTATTTTTATAAGGGAATCTCAACTTATAAATCTAATGGGACTATGCAATTTGATGACAAGTTGTATAGCTTCTCATCTTATGGTGACTATATTTTCAAATCATCAAACCTGTCTGGTGGAGCAGGTGCTATCTATAATTTTGATAAAAAAAGAAAATTAACTATTAGCTGGACTCCTTCATGGAGAACCGACGATGCTACTCAATCTACTTTTTACAAAGAAACGTTAGAGGGTACAATTCGCCAAAAAGATAGTTCTAAATACACATCTGAAAGACCCAACCGAGGAAATAGCTTCATAATAGACTATAAGAAAAAGTTTGAAAACGAACAGAAAGAATTTTCAGTTAAAGTCAATTACTCTATTCCTACTTCGGATAATGTTTCTTTACAGGAAAAAAAATACAGTTTCTATGAATTCCTTCCTAAAGATAGCATTAGAAAATCAAGAAACGAAGCACCGGAAAACAATAACAGATTCTCCTTTGAAACACATTTTAACAATCCAATTGACAGTACTGGAAGATGGGAAATCGGGCTACAATCAGATATTAACAAAAGTATTAACAAAACCAACTATTTTATTAACGATATTAAAGTATTGGATTTCTGTAACATTCAGTCAATATTGGAAATGGATCATGCATTATACGGAAGCATTGGTAAAAAATGGAAGAAGTTCAAATTCGATGCAGGATTAAGGTTTGTATTAAAAACTGTAGATGCAGACATTACGGTATATCCTAATGGCAGTGATAGTTTAATAAAAATAGAAAATGTATATCCTGCAATAGAGCCGAATTTTTCTATTGGTTATGAAATAAAACCATTCCATGAATTAAAGTTAAATTATTCGTTAGAACAACGAATTCCTGATCTTTGGCAATTGAGTCCGTACATTGACAAAACGGATCCACGTAATTGGGACAGTGGCAATCCAGATTTAAAACCATCTATGTATCATCGTTTTTCTTTTGGCTATATGTATGCACCAGATAAATATAGTATATCATTAGATGCTTTTACCTATTTTTCTAGTAACTATATTGAATATGTAAAAAGACCATTAAATGATTATACTACTTATTCTAAACCGGAAAACATCGGAAAATCTTCTGGAACAGGAATTACTATTTCTGGTTCAGCTATGCCTGTAATGTGGTTTAATGCAAATGTATCATGCGATGTTTATAAATCAAGCATAAATGCCAGCAGTTTAGAGAATACCACTTCATCAACCCAATTATCTAATTCAGGATTGAACACCAATAATTGGACAGTAATGGGAAATTGCAATATGACATTTACTATTAAGAAAAAGAACAATATCTCCTTATATCTTTATTATAATGGACGTGATGCAACTTTAGGAGGGTATTCTCAAGGAAGCTTGTGGAATGGCATTTACTTTTCGAGAAAATTCTTTGATAATAAGTTAAATGTATATTTTGTTGTAAATAATATTGTGGATAAGTGGTCAAAATGGACTACCACACAAGAGTATTTTGGCAGAAACGAAACCTCTGAATGGGCTGGATCATGGAGTAAAAGAACTTTCAGAATATCATTACGTTATTCTTTTAATAATGGCGATAGAGGCTTATTGAAAACTAATGATGGTGGCGGTGGTGGAATGGGAGGACCGAAAGGAAAATAATCTTTATTTATTACCTAGGAGAAAGTAAGCAGTAGCAGCAACTTTAACATTTATTTTTGCAAATAAGAAGCCGTTCATCAATCATTTACGATCATTCTTTAATAATACAGGATTGTTCTTCGATTAATCAAACATTTCTCTCTAATTTAAGAGTGTCAGAATCATTTTTTTATTCTTCTAAATTAAATTCGAAAATCATACAATAAATAAGTGAATTATTATTTATACTTTTGAATTTCAATAGTCTTTATTAATAATCTTTATAATATTATGAGAAAACTAGTATTGTTTGTTGTTTTTTTGATAGGTCTGATTGTTTGTTTTGATTCTTGCAAACCAAAACTAAAGGTAAGAAGCGGAGACTATAAAATTGTTTTAAAAATACAAATTGAGAATAAATATGGTGATATTGGTATAAACAAAACAATTGTAATTATAAAAAAAAGGCTAACTGCTTATGGCATTCCTGAAAAAAACATAAGTTTGGTTAGTGGTGGTGGTATAATTGATCTGGTAATTGACAAAGCAGATAAACCTGAAAGAATAATAAAATTAATTACCTCTTCTGGCGATATTGGATTTTGGGAAACATTTGAATTGAATGACATTTTCCCATTTTTAGTTGAATCAAATAAAAAAGCAGCTGAAATATTAAAAGATTCTATATTGCCAAGTGATGGAAATAAATATTCAAAAGAAGTTGAAATATCTAAAGATAGCAATTCATTAATTAGTAAATCAAAGAATCTGCTTAAAAACAAAAACACTTTAAATGCTAAAGAGTTTGCTTACTATGCAAAAGAAAATCCCTTGTTTGCATATTTACAAATTAACATGGAAGACTTTAATGGGGAACAAAAATTAAAAAAAGGATCTATGGTTGGTTATAGCAATATAAAAGATACTGCATTTGTAAATAAAATCCTTAATATGCAAGAAATAAAACTATGTTTACCAAGAGATCTTAAATTTTTATGGGATCTAAAAACAATTAATGATCAGGATCCTATGCTTAAACTTTATGCAATTAAATTAAGTAAAAGTGGAAATGCTCCAATAAATGGAAGTTTTATTACTGATGCAATAAACACCATTGGCAAATCAGGTAATCCTGAAATAAACATTACAATGAATAACGAAGGTGCAATAATATGGAAGCGATTAACTGCTGAAAACATAGGAAGAGGAATTGCTATAGTTGTAAATAATAATGTTTATTCTTGTCCTATTGTAATGGATAAAATAGAAGGTGGCAGATCAACTATTACTGGAAATTTTACTGAAGAAGAGGCAGAAGATTTGGCAACAACTTTAAAATCAGGAATGTTGCCTTATAAATTATTGATTATTGACAGCAAAATCAGCACAATTAAATAAAATATCATTCAATCTATTCACAAATAAATTAAAAAAAAATGAAAAGAAAAATCAGTTTAATTCTATTTTTTGTTGCAATCTACAATTTCGCTATTTCACAAGATTTTGCAACCATTACCCAAATACTAAATAATACTACAGAATATCAAGGAAAAGAATTTAAATATTCTGCTTATGTAAAAGTTGATAAAAAAAGTGAGGGAAGTGGACATCTGTGGTTTAGGGTTGACAAGCTGGATTCAAAGCCTGGGTTCTTTGAAAACATGGAAAACACTCCAATTAAAGATAGCGAATGGAAAAAATATGAAATTAAAGGAAAAATTGATTCGAATGTTAAAGTTATATATTTTGGATGTTTTCTTCTCGGACAGGGCAAGCTTTGGTTTGATGAAGTTAAAATAGAAATTAAAAATAGTAATGGAGAATGGAAACCTTATGAGGTTAAAAATTCAGGTTTTGAAGAAATCATGAATGCTTATGCAATAGATTGGTCTGCCAACAATGAAGATTATTTTTATATTATTGATTCAATAAGTCCTTACCAGGGAAAATATTCAATGCATATTGAAAGCAAACCAGAAGAATTAATGATATTACCTCTTTATGTTAAAGATGGAGCTTTAATAAATTTGCCAAAACCAAAGTTAACAGGCACTGTAAGTGTTGAAACAGCTTTATTTTTAAGACGCTCTATTCGAGAATATGAAAAAGACAGTATTACACTGCAAGATGTATCGCAAATGTTATGGGCAGCATATGGTGTAACAGACAGCACCACATATTATGGAATTAATCTTAGAACAGCACCATCTGCAGGAGCTTGTTTTCCACTTGAAATTTATCTGGCTGCTGGTAAAGTAAAAGGATTAAAATCGGGTTTTTATAAATATAATCCAATAACAAATACATTAAAACTACTTATTGATGGCGACATACGCCCACAATTGAGTAAAGCTGCTTATAAACAAAGTTTCATTAAAGAAGCACCAGCTTCAATTGTATGGACTGCCATTTTTGAAAAAACCACCAAAAAATACAAGAGTAGAGGACGGGAAAGATATGTTTGTATGGATTTAGGACACTCAGGCGAGAATGTTTATTTACAGGCAGAATCTTTAAATTTTGGCACATGTGCAGTAGCGGCATTTGATGATAACGAAATAATAAAATTGTTTGATTTACCCAAGGAAGAAGAACCTTTATATATTATGCCTTTTGGCAAATTAACCAAAGCAGAATTAGAGAAAAGAAAAGAAAAATTAAAATAATATTTTTCTGCATTTTACGTTAATACTTTACGAGTTACATGTAATTTGTAATAAATTAATTTCTTTGTAAAAAAATAATTAATTTAGCATCCTGTTTTTCAGAATGAGCATATTGGAAGACAACAATGCTAAATGTATTGTTTTTCTAATAGAAGATAAATTAAGTATTTCAGAAGAAATAGAAACATGAAAATTAATAAACTAATAAGTATAGCATTTCTAATATTGTTTTTTTCAGTTATTGTAAATGCACAAACAAAGAAAAGTCCAACAACCAATGCCGATAAAGCATATGATAAAGAATTATATGCTCAAGCTGTTAAACTATACGAAAAGGCATATTCAAAAGCAAAAAACGACAAGGCACTAAGAGGTACGATATCGTTTAAAATCGCTATGTGTTATAAATATATGAATAACACAAGAAAAGCTGAATCGTGGTTTAGAAAAACCATACAATCTAAATACCCTGATAATATTGCAAGATTATATTTTGCTGAAATGTTAAAAGTTAATGCAAAATATGATGAAGCTCTAACAGTATTCAAGGAATATAAAGATTTAGTCCCATCAGATAAACTTGCAAGTGCAGGAATAGAATCATGCGAATTATCAAAAAAATGGCTTCAAAATCCAACCAGATTTAAAGTTGAAAACTTTAACACAAAGGGTTCTAATAGCAAACTAAATAGTAAGCAAAGTGATTTTGCACCTAGTTTTGCAGATGCAAAATACAATTCAATAATATTCACCTCAACAAGAATTGAAAATAAAAGTAAAGGTAATGATGGTTGGACTGGTGAAAAATTTTCTGATCTTTATATCACTTACCGCGATCCCAAGAAATTGAAATGGTCAACACCTATACCACTGGGAGATACTATAAACACAGCAGTAAATGAAGGAGCTTCTTCTCTTAATGCTAATGGCATGTTGATGTATTTTACCAGATGTAAAATAGAAAAGAAAAAACTATGTGGTTGCGAGGTTTTCACATCACATAAAGATGCAAGTGACTGGGGTGAGACTTCTAAAATGCAACTCGGACCTGATTCATTAATAAACGCACACCCGTCAATCAGCGCCAATGAATTAGAGCTTTACTTTGTTTCGAATATGCCCGGAGGTTATGGCGGAAAAGATATTTGGATGGTTAAAAGGGATAAGAAAAACAAACCTTGGAGTAATCCTATTAATTTAGGTCCAGAAGTTAATACAGAATATGATGAAGTTTTCCCCTATATTCGTCCTGATGGAATTTTATATTTTGCATCGAGCAAACCCAACGGAATGGGCGGATTAGACATATATGAAGTAAAGAAAAAAGATGAAACAAACTGGGGAACTCCAGACAATATGAAATATCCAATCAACACATCCTATGACGATTTTGGGTTGGTTTGGGGAAAAACGCTTGAAAAGGGACCATTTGATATGGGTTTTTTTACTTCAAACAGAATGGGTACAGGTGGTAGAGGTAGTGATGATATTTACTCTTTTATACTTCCACCAAAAATATTTACATTAAAAGGAACAGTAAAAGATAAAACTACAAAAGCAGTTCTCGCTGGAGTAAAAGTAAGATTGGTAGGTACTGATGGTTTACCTATTGAAACTAAAACTGATGCAAAAGGAGTTTATTCTTTTGATAAAACTCAGATTTTATCAAATGTTACTTACGATATCTTTATTAGTAAAGAAAAATACTTTGCTACAACAGGAAAAGAAACCACTGTTGGGCTTGAAAACAACAAAGACTTTGTACGTGATTTTTTATTAGAACCAATCCCACAGAAACCTATTGAGTTACCAGAAATACTTTATGACTTAGCAAAATGGGATTTAAAACCCCAGTATCAAGACTCTCTAAATGGTTTAATCACTACTCTAAACGACAACCCTACTATTGTTGTTGAGTTAAGTTCGCATACAGATCCAAGAGCATCTGATGAATATAATGATACTCTATCACAAAAAAGAGCTCAATCTGTTGTAGATTATCTTATTTTAAAAGGAATAGACCCTGAAAGAGTTGTTGCAAAAGGTTATGGAAAAAGAGTTCCAAAAGTTCTTGAAAAAGACATTACCCGTGATGGTTTCTTATTCACAAAAGGAACCATTCTGAATGAAGAATATATTAATTCAATTAAAAATCCTGTTCAGAAAGAAGCAGCTTATCAAATGAATCGCAGAACTGAATTTAAAGTTTTACGTGACAACTTTGTACCAAAACCTTCTAATACTCCAATTGTGCCTCCAAAAGATACTCCAAAGGAAACGCCAAAGGAAACTCCAAAAGAACAACCCAAAGACACCAAGGACATACCTAAAGACACTAAAGAAAAATCAAAGGAAACACCAAAGGATCCAACAAAAGAATTACCAAAAGATAAAATTAAAGAAGAACCTAAAAAATAAAATAAATATAAAATAAATCTTAAAAAAGCGTCCTGCATTTGGATGCTTTTTTAATTAGTAATAATCAATGGAAGAACTAAAATACAATTTAAGAGGAGTATCGGCATCAAAGGAAGATGTTCATAATGCAATCAAAAATCTTGATAAAGGACTTTTCCCAAATGCATTTTGTAAGATTGTACCAGATATACTATGTGGTGATGATGAATATTGTATTATAATGCATGCTGATGGTGCCGGAACAAAATCTTCTCTGGCATATCTTTATTGGAAAGAAACCGGAGACATTTCAGTTTGGAAAGGAATTGCTCAAGATGCTATTGTAATGAACACCGATGATTTAATTTGTGTTGGTGCAGTTGATAACATCCTTCTTTCTTCCACCATTGGCAGGAACAAAAACCTTATTCCTGGAAATATAATTTCAGAAATAATAAATGGAACAGAAGAATTTCTTTTAAAACTCAGAAAACTCGGAGTTAACATATACTCAACAGGTGGAGAAACAGCTGATGTTGGAGATTTAGTAAAAACAATTATTGTTGATTCAACAGTAACCTGTAGAATGAAACGTAAAGATATTATCACTAATGAGAAGATTAAAAGTGGAGATGTTATTGTTGGTTTATCATCATTTGGCAAAGCAAGCTACGAAGACGAATACAATGGCGGCATGGGTAGCAATGGGCTAACATCAGCCCGTCATGATGTTTTTTCCAAAATATATGCTAAAAAGTTTCCTGAGAGTTATGATTCGATGATACCAGAAAAATATATTTATTCTGGAAAAGCAAAATTGACTGATATAAATAAAGAAACCAATGTTAATATAGGTAAACTTGTTCTCTCCCCAACTAGAACTTATGCACCTGTGATAAAAAGTATATTAGATAAATACAGAAACCAGATTCATGGAATAATTCATTGTAGTGGAGGCGCACAAACAAAAATTTTAAACTTTGTTAATAATATCCATATTATAAAGAACAGCCTCTTCCCTACCCCACCTTTGTTTAAACTTATCCAAGAACAATCAGATACCCCATGGAAAGAAATGTATAAAGTATTTAATATGGGGCATAGAATGGAGTTATACGTTCCTCAGGAAATATCATCTGATATTATAGCAATATCAAAAAAGTTTGATATAGATGCACAAATAGTAGGATATTGTGATACATTTTCAGGCAAAAAACTTACCATTAAAAGTGAGAATGGGGAATATGATTATTAAACTTTTTTTTTCATAACTTTGCACTCCATTATTTTAATAAGAATATAAATGATAGATAAATTAAAGGCGCTATATAACAGATGGTTAGAAATTGGTGAACAACTAAACGAACCAACCATAATTGCTGACATGAAGCGTTATATCAAACTTAGTAAAGATTACAAAGAGCTTCAACCAATAGTTGATGCATATAAGAAATATACAAATATTGTTGACAATTTAGCATCAGCTAAAGAAATTCTTTATAATGAAAAAGATGAAGAGTTCCGAAATATGGCAAAAGCTGAATTTGATCAGCTTACTTTGGATAAAGAAAACCTTGATGAAGAAATACGTGTATTATTACTTCCTACAGATCCTACCGACAATAAGAATGCTGTAATGGAAATAAGAGCGGGCACAGGAGGGGACGAAGCAAGTCTTTTTGCTGGAGATTTATATAGAATGTACACCCGTTTTTGCGAAAGGAAAAAATGGAAAGTAGATTTGGTCGATTATGCTGAGGGAACAGCAGGTGGATTTAAAGAAATAATTTTTAATGTTTCTGGTGATGGCGCATATGGAATTTTAAAATTTGAATCGGGAGTACATCGTGTTCAAAGAGTTCCTCAAACAGAAACACAGGGAAGAGTTCATACTTCAGCTGCCTCTGTAGTTGTTTTACCCGAGGCAGATGAATTTGATGTTGAACTTAAAATGTCTGATGTAAGAAAGGACACATTCTGTTCATCAGGACCTGGCGGACAATCAGTAAACACAACTTATTCGGCTATTAGATTAACTCACATACCTTCTGGTATTGTTGTTAGTTGTCAGGATGAAAAATCTCAAATGAAAAATTTCGACAAAGCAATGTCAGTTTTACGTACTAGACTATATGAGCAGGAATATAAGAAACATCTTGACGAAATGTCATTAAAACGCAAAACAATGGTTTCTACAGGCGACCGTTCAGCCAAAATCCGCACATACAATTATCCACAATCTCGTATTACCGATCATCGAATAGGGCTTACTTTATATAATTTAGCTATTGCAATGGATGGCGATATTCTTGGACTGATAGAAGCTCTTCAACTTGCTGAAAACACTGAAAGACTAAAAGAAGCAGTAGAATAATATAATATTTATTTTATGAACAAGCAGGAATTATTTGATAAGATAAAAAAAAAGAAATCTTTTCTCTGTATTGGTCTTGATACTGATATAACAAAAATTCCCAGACATCTTATTAAAGAACAAGATCCTGTATTTGCATTCAACAAACAAATTATCGAAGCAACAATAGAATACACTATTGCTTATAAACCCAATACTGCTTTTTACGAAAGTCTCGGAACTAAAGGATGGGAAAGTCTTGAAAAAACAATAGAATATTTAAACCAATTTAAAGATAGACCTTTTATAATTGCTGATGCTAAAAGAGGTGATATTGGGAATACATCAGCTATGTATGCCAAAGCTTTTTTTGAGCAAATGAAAGTAGATGCTATAACTGTAAACCCATATATGGGAAGTGATTCTGTTAAACCTTTTCTCTCATTTAAAGACAAATGGACAATAGTTTTAGTTCTAACATCGAACGAAAGCGCAGCTGATTTTCAATTTATAACATCTGAAAAAAAAGTTCATCTTTTTGAATCCATTCTTGAAAAAGGCAAACAATGGGGAAATGAAAACAATATGATGTGGGTAGTTGGTGCAACTAAAGCAGAAATGCTTCAATCTGTAAGAAAAATAGTTCCTGACCATTTTCTATTAATACCCGGTATTGGCAGTCAGGGAGGGAACCTAAGCGATGTTGTAAAATTTGGAATGAATAAACAATGTGGTTTATTGATTAACGCTTCTCGAAGTATTATATATGCGGGTGATGATATTTCTTTTACTAAAAAAGCAGGAAAAGAAGCTAAAAACATACAACAAGAAATGGAACAGTTGCTAAAACATTACAATTTAGCCGACTAGTATTATCTATTAATTGTATCTGTATGAACCCCTCCTATTTAAATAACATAAATTTAAGATTTAAAAATAAATACCATAAAATATTTGATTAGAATATTTATTAAATATAATTTTGCCCAAAATTTATATCACATTATTTACAAAATTATTTAATAAATTCATTTCCATTAATTTAAAACAGGAGACATCAAAATGAACGTTGAAAAAATCATGAATGACCTGGCTAAAAAAAATCCGGGTGAAGTTGAATTCTTACAAGCAGTAAGAGAAGTTTTAGAATCAATTGTAGAAGTTGTTGAGGCAAACCCACAATTTGAAGAAGCAAGTATTGTTGAGCGTATTGTTGAGCCTGACAGAGTAATTATGTTTAAAGTTCCATGGGCTGACGATAATGGCAAATTGCATGTTAACAGAGGGTTCCGTATTCAGTTTAATCAAGCAATTGGACCATACAAAGGTGGTTTACGTTTTCACCCAAGTGTAAACTTAAGCATTTTAAAATTCTTAGGTTTTGAGCAAATTTTCAAAAACAGCTTAACTTCATTACCAATGGGTGGAGCTAAAGGTGGTTCTGATTTTGATCCTAAAGGAAAATCAAACACTGAAGTAATGCGTTTTTGCCAAAGTTTCATGTTAGAATTACAAAGACATATTGGACCAGAAACAGATGTTCCTGCAGGTGATATTGGTGTTGGTGGAAGAGAAATTGGTTACTTATATGGAATGTACAAAAAATTAACACGCGAACATTCAGGTGTATTAACTGGCAAAGGATTAAACTGGGGTGGTAGTCTTATCAGACCAGAAGCAACTGGATTTGGTTGTGTTTATTTCGCACAAGAAATGTTAAAATCTAAAGGTCAATCATTAAAAGGAAAAGTAGTATCTATTTCTGGTTTTGGTAATGTTGCTTGGGGTGCTGCTCTTAAAGCAACTGAATTAGGTGCAAAAGTTGTTACAATTTCTGGTCCTGACGGTTATATTTATGATAAAGAAGGTATTTCTGGAAAGAAAATTGAATATATGTTAGATCTAAGAGCTAGCAACCAAGACATAGTTAAACCATACAGTTATGAATTTGGTGCAGAATTCCACGAAGGAAAGAGACCTTGGGAAGTAAAAGTAGATGTTGCTTTACCTTGTGCTACTCAAAATGAATTAAGTGGTGATGATGCAAAAAAATTAGTTGCAAATGGTTGTATTTGTATTGCTGAAGGTGCTAATATGCCTTCAACTCCAGAAGCAATTGAAGTATTCCATAAATCAAAAGTAATGTTTGCTCCTGGAAAAGCTTCTAATGCTGGTGGTGTTGCTACATCTGGTCTTGAAATGTCACAAAATTCCATGAAATTAAACTGGACATCTGAAGAAGTTGACAGAAGATTATTAGAAATTATGGTTAACATTCATGCAGCTTGTGTAAAATATGGAACTGAAAAAGACGGTTATGTAAACTATGTAAAAGGTGCTAACATTGCTGGTTTTATGAAAGTTGCCAATGCAATGCTTGATTTAGGTTATGTAAATTAATTTTTCATTATTTTATATAAAGAGGTTGTTCTAATTGAACAGCCTCTTTTTTTTATTTAAACCAATGATTAAATTGAAAATTATATTTTGAAAATTGTAAAAATTTCATTAATATTGTTACTATATTAAAGACTTAATACATCAATATTATGGATTTAGATGAATTACAGGAACTGATAATAATTGCAGAAAAAGATAAATATAAAAAGCTTTATTTATCAAACAAAGATATAAATGTTTTACCTCCTGAAATTGGAAAACTCAAATCTTTAACTTATCTTGATATAAGCTATAACCAGATAAAATCCTTGCCAGATGAAATATCTAATCTTGTAAATTTAAGAAGTTTATTACTACACAGAAATGAAATCGAAGAATTAACACCAGAAATTGGCAATCTTACAAACTTAAATTTACTGGATTTAAGTTATAACAAGCTTATAAACCTTCCATGTGAAATTGGAAACTTGTCTAAATTAAAAGTATTTGATTTAAGCTACAACAATATGTTGAGGCTACCCATTGAATTTATCAACCTTATTAGCCTAAGAGAGCTTTATCTGGAAAAGAATAACTTTGAATTTCCTCCATCTAAAGTTATAAGACGTGGACTTTATGCTACTATGCATTATCTTACAGGGGAATCAAAAAAAAGAGAAGCACAAAGGGTAATTATACAAGTATATAATATGCCAAATGAAATACAAATGCCTTTTAAACAATATATCGATTGTTTTAATGATTTGATTTCAAATGCTAATGACCAACCAGTAAAATACGATATTAAATTCATTAAAAATGAGTTTGCTGATGAAATACAAGTTCAGAAAGATATTGAAAGCTATCTCTACGATTTTGTTACTTTTGTTAAACAAAATATTGATACCGTTAAACACGACTTCTCTGATAAGTTAGAGACCTCGATGATAGATATGCAGGTGTTGGAGGTCAGAAATCAGATATCAAGCTTAAATGACTCCTTCGACCGTAAACTGGAAGAAATAAAAATAATACAATCGCGTTTAAATACATTCTATAGGCAACTGGATAAAAAACTATTGAGACAAATAAAAAAGAAAGGTTAGTTCTTTAAATTACATGATTGTTATTTATTCTATGTTTATTAGCATAGATCCATTTAAGAATTCAACCTATTCTACAATAAACTTGAAGATTTAATTCAAACAAATAAGTAAAAATAAGAAATCCTGATAAAATTATAATTATCAGGATTTCTTATTGATTTTAATAAAAATTAATAAAACAATGTACTAGTTTTATTTGCTGATAACTACTTTTTTGGTGTAATTCTTCCCTTTAATATCAAGCTTTATGTAATAAATACCATTGGATAGATTTTTGCTATCTAAAAGAATATTCTGAACACCTGATTCTCTTTTTGATTGTTCAGTATAAACAACTCTTCCGAGTGGATCTACAATTTGAAAAATAACTGACGTAGGCTCTTCGATAAAGAAACTCACAACACTTTTATCTTGAATTGGATTAGGATAAACAGAGATGTTAATGTTTTCATCAGTTTTAATGTAATTTATCGAATTCAATGCCTGTGGTGCAGCATATTTAGTTTGTTTTACATCTTTAGTAGCGTTATCCTGAATAAATGCAACAAATGCTATTTGAGTTTTAACATAAACATTTGTTGGTATAATTTGTTTGAAAATGAATGTTTGTTGTTGTCCATTAGACCATGTTGTAGGAAGTGCAGTTCCGCCTGCATCAGGGTACATTTTACGACATACATTCCAAAAATCTGTTTCTCCATTTGATCCCGGAGGCGTGGCAAAATGAATAGTTCTTTCAATCAATGCCAATTGAAGTTTGGGTGTTGTCATAGTAACAGCTTCAGTAGCAGTAACAACGCAAGTTACAGATACAGAATCATTTGCAGGTGTGAATTGCCAGCTAAGGTTAATGGCAAAAGGAGAGGAAATTAAAGCTTGGTTATCAATAACAGCTTGTGTCCAATTTGGAAGCCAACCAGGATAAGTTGGATTTACAGTATTTAATCCATTTAAATTACCATCTTTGTATGCTATTGGAAAATAAGGTACGCTATAAAAAGCTTGTCTTAATGTACCATCAGGTACTTCAAGTATATCTCCATCGTTATATGTAATACATGCAATTTTTGTACCCAAATTTGCATTTATTAAAACGTTGTAAGCAGGGTTAGTGCTCGCACATGATGGTCACCATGCACCAGAAAACTCTTCAGCAAGAACCAATCTCGGAGAACGTGTTTGAGCCATTAGCAATGTAATACCCATACATATAATTGTGAACATTAAAAAGATTTTTTTCATTTTGTTAGATTTAGGTTAATAATAATACAAATATATGCATATTTATTTGAAATTACTATTATTTGATCTTAACAAAAATTTATAATATTAAACCGCGTCAACCAATATTAAAAAGATTTATCCTCTATAGTTATTAATCTATAATCCCCATTTTCTGCATCAGGAAAGTTGCATTGCGGTTTTGCGAAATCCCTTTCTTTAGTTTATAATCGAAAGAGAGTTCGTTATTGGCTAAGTTGCTTTCGAAACAATAGTTTTCTATTGTTTCGGGATGTTCTTTTGAAAGTATAGTAAGTTCTATATCGTGGGTTGCCATAATAGTGATACATTTTCTATTAATAAGCTTTTTAACCAACTGACGACAACCATTGTGCTTGTCATCAGAATTGGTACCCTTCAATATTTCGTCTAATAACACAATGGCATTGGTATTTAATTGCAATTGATCCAGAATATACTTCAATTTTTTGAGTTCAGCAAAAAATAAAGAAACATTCTCCTGCAACGAATCAGCAAGTCGAAGTGAAGTGTATATCTCCATCGGACAAAATTCAAATTTATCAGCAAAAACAGGCATTCCACATCTTGCCATTAGAAGGTTGACTCCTATTGTTCTTAAAAAAGTACTTTTACCCGACATATTAGAACCTGTTATTAAAAATAATTTTTTATCGTTGCCTATTTCTATATCGTTTGCCACACACTTTTCTTTCATAATCAGAGGATGTCCCAGATTCTCTGCCTTGAGGTAAGGTACTTTATCATTAATTTCAGGATAAATAAAATCTGGATTATTATATGCGAATGTTGCCAAAGAGTTCAGCATTTCTAAATTTCCTATTTCCAAAATCCAAGTATTAAGTTTAGCCCCATTATCGTTCTTCCATTTCTCCAACATAAAAGCACACTGAAGGTCATACAAAAAAATACCATTAAACAGAGCGCCAATAATTATGTTGATCCGCTGGTCAAAAAAGTTTCCAATAACACTGAGTCGTTTCAACTGATGAGCTGCTGCGGAAGTTTTTGCAGCAGATTCTTTCATGATCTCACTTGAAAAATGTTCGTAATTGATCAATTTTAATATATCAGAAAAAACAGAAAAGGATTTAAGGTGGGTAGTCACTGTATCGTGAATGCGGTTTATGTGCTTCAGGTATTTGCCGGCAATAAGCAGATTGAACACATAGGCATAAACAAACAACATCATATTTGAGGTAAATATTGAAAAGACAACAG
>DYDE01000061.1 GCA_020718065.1 Marinifilum sp.
ACCCCCCCTGTTTACAAGAAAAACACCCCCCTCTGAGGGGGGTGTTTTCCCCGTACCACCTTCTGTAAAGTTTTAATGTTTAGCAATAGCTGCATTTAAAAATAATTTTACTAATGAAATCAGGGCTTATAAACGAGGAATAGATGTTTAATAATTATTGGATGCGGACTTGAAAAATACAAACCCAAAAGGGCTGTTGCATTTTTTGCAAATAAAAATGAAGAATAGAAAACGATTGCAGCCCACAGATGACGCTGCTTAAACAAATCATCACTGATCAACCTGTTATTTTAAGCATCTTTCAGGAGGGTGCAATGAGAAAGTAAAAAAATGAGAAAAAATACAATTGGTGCAATTTTGTGTTTTGGTGGCAAGATTTTAAAAATTACAATAAAATGGAATGCTGATGATGTAGATGAATTGATTTTTGCTGATATTTTCTTGCAAAGACGCTAAGACGCAAATTTTTGAAAGTTGGAAGAAGGAAGTCGTAAGTCAGAAGATGGACAGAATCGAAGTCAGAATAGGAAACAAACATGGAATTGGTTATGACAATAGCAATAAAATCAGAACAAATCTCTGTGAACTTTGTGTAAACCCCCGTTGTGCGAAGTTTGTAACATCGCACTTTATAATCTGATGTTTACTATTGCGATATGTAATACATTTTTCAAAACATTTATATCGAATTTGTTTTTTCTTTTATTAGTCAAAAACTAAGCTTTATTTAGTGCGAAGATACAATCTTCACACAACTTCTTTGTCGCATAATTTAAAACAAAACAATAAACTAAATGCTACGAACAACTGAGTTTACTATTACGTTATGTAATACATTTTTCAAAACATTTATATCGAATTTGTTTTTTCTTTTATTAGTCAAAAACTAAGCTTTATTTAGTGCGAAGATACAATCTTCACACAACTTCTTTGTCGCATAATTTAAAACAAAACAATGAACTAAATGCTACGAACAACTGAGGTTTTGACGATGCCCAAAAAATATAAGGTATAATATTTTAACAAACCGTATATTTACTCTTTTAATTTTTAAGCAAATGCTCTATATTGTGCTTAATTTGGCATATTGATTGTAAGAGAATAAGGTTTACTAAATACAATGAAAAAGGTTTTTCTATATTTCTTTCTTGTTATAACTTATATATTGGGGTTGCATTTATCATTAAATGCCCAACAACTCCAGCGACAAGTTGCCATAAGTGCTTATATATACAATTTTGCAAAGAATATACAATGGGAAAACGAAGAGAACATTAAGGAATTTCATTTTCTGATTATTTCTGATGACAAAACCATCATCAAAGAAATGAAGACCCTCTCTGAAGCGAAAAAGCTGAGAAACAAACCAATTGTAATTTCCTCTTCACTTACTTTAAACAATACCGAAAATTTACAATTGATATTTGTAGCAAAAGAAAATGAAAAAGATATTGCAGCGATCTATAAACAAATTGAGGGGAAGAACATACTTCTGATAAGCGATAATTATATTGACAACCAGTCAATCATGATCAATTTTTTTGATTCAGATAAGGGAAAACTGCTATTCGAAATTAATAAGGACAATATCGTAAAGCAACATCTCAAGATTATGCCAAATATGATTTTGCTTGGAGGGAGCGTTGTTGATGTTGCAGAACTTTATAGCGAGGGACAAATAAAATTACAGGACCTTCAAAAACACATAAAAAATTTAGACAGTAATTTAATACAACTCGAAAACATTATTGCAATTAAGAGTAATGAAGTAAATGTAAATAAAGACAGTCTGAATAAGCAAACGCTGAAAATTCAGAAACAACAAAACATTCTTGATTTACAATCTCAATTACTTAAAAAGCGAGAGAACGACCTGCTTTCAAAAAGCATACAAATTTATCAACAAGAAGAGATCTTTAATTTACAATCGAAAAACATTTTAGAACAAACCAAAGAACTAAAAAAAGGAAATGAATTATTAAGAAGCCAAAAGCAAAATATTTTAGATCAAAAATCAGAGATGTTATCTCAAACAAAAATACTTAATCAACAAGACCAACAAATACACCAACAACGAAACGTGATGTATTTGCTTATAGTCATAATTATTCTTGTTGTTATTACGGTATTGTCTGTTCTTTTTGGATATTTGAGTAAAAAAAGATTAAATAAGGAACTGGAAAGTACGGTAATAGAACTGAAGGTGGCCAAAGAAAAAATCAATTTACTGAATGAGACGTTGGAAGAAAGAGTAAAAATAAGAACTGAACAACTGGAAGATGCTTATAACGAAATGGAAGCGTTTACATATTCAGTTTCGCACGATTTGAGAGCACCAATAAGAGCCATCGATGGATTTTCTCATTTGTTATTGCTTGATAATATAAATTTAGAACCGGAAACCGTCCGGCTTTTAAATGTCATTTGCGATAGTTCCAGAAATATGGGAAAACTAATTGATGATTTACTTTCTTTTTCAAGGATTGGCAGAGCAAACATTTCTTTGGTTCCTATAAATATGAAGGATATCTTAAATGCAGTTTTAGCACAATTGAATAGAGAAAACCTCACCATTAATACGACTATAAATATAAAGGAATTAAAAGATACAGCAGGAGATAGTGTTTTATTAGAACAGATCTGGACCAATCTGATTCGGAATGCAGTAAAATTTTCATCAAAAAAAGAAAATCCGCTTATAGAAATTGGCAGTTATGTAAATAAAAAAGAAGTAGTTTATTATATTAAAGACAATGGTGTTGGATTTGAGATGAAATATGTTGACAAATTGTTTGGTGTATTTCAACGATTACACTCGTCAGATGAGTATGAAGGAACAGGCATCGGACTTGCCATAGTACGAAAAGCATTGATCAGGCAGGGAGGAAGAGTATGGGCAGAAAGCACTTTGGGAGAAGGAGCAAGTTTCTTTTTTGCTTTGCAATTAATAAAATAAGTATTTAAAAAAGCTAAAATTAAATTCACTCTCCTTATCAGGCTTGCAAATATTCTGTTCCAATCAAAAGCTGAAAGTGCAAACTTTATTATTTCATTATTTTTAAGAACCCATCCAATGTGATAACTTTTAGTTTATTACATTTAGTGAAAAGCTTTTCTTTTGATTTATTTTTGTTTTTTTGGTTTATTAATTTGAAATTTACAAAGAAAAATTTTATTGATATAAGTTATTTGTCTCCTTAGCAAAATTATGAAATGCCCTGAAAATGAAGACTTATAAAGTTGAATAGAAATAGTATTCCATTTAATAGAAATATTAAAAAAAATAAATGAAAAAGATCTTACTTATTTCTTTATTGCTCTGTATTATAAACAAAGCTTATACTCAGGAAGAAAAAAAAGATTTTCCTTATAAAAATTCTTTTAAGATTTATCCTTTGAGCTATAAAAACAATTCATTTATTGTTAATTGCGAATTCTTTAGATCTAAACATTATAGTTTGGTTTTTTCTGAAGGTTTTTATTTTACCAAAGAGCGTCAGTATTCTGTTAATGAAATAATAAACAACAAATATAAATATACAAACATTGGCATATTAAATGAATTCCAATTAAGGGAATATTTATACACTGGTCGTTTTTCTGAAAATAATTGGATGCAACTTTTTTTTGCACCTTTTATATTTTACAATAGAAACACAATTAGCGATTATTATGATATATATAATAATAACACAACAAAAGAAATGAAAAAATACAAAGTACATTCTTATGGTATTGGTTTATTATTGGGTTGCAATTTTGTATTTAAATGTTTGTCCATTGATTTTTATTCTGGATATATGGTGAAAACCTGCAGATCGGAATTGTCTGGAACCTATTTTAAAAGATTTAATGGTGGTTATGCTTCCCCTTTTTATCAGGGAATTGCTCCCAAAACGGAACTAACTATTGGTTTTAATTTTTAATAACCGACAATGTAATATTCAAAAGAAATTTCTGTCAAATAGATAACTCAAAAGAAAAAAACACCAAATACTCATGAAAAAAGCATATTTAATTATTTTGATATTTTGTTTATCAATAAGCGTTTATGCTCAAGATGTTGTTGAAAAATTCCATTTTAAAAATCGTATTAGCATTTCTCCTTTATCTGTTTTAAACAAAACTTTATTTATCAACTATGAGCGGTATATTGGAAATAAATTTGGATTATTTTTATCTGCAGGAACTTATTATTATAATAAAGACTACAATAATATTGGATATTTAGGGGAGATACAATTTAGGCATTTTTTTCAAAGCAAATTAATCAAAGAAAATGTTTGGAGTCGTTTTTTTATGTCAACATACTTATTTGACAGGCAATATCAAATTCACAATTACAATAACGTTTACCAGAATGAGTTATTAAAAGTTACAACTGTTGTTGATTTTCCTATAAATTCATATGGAGGAGGACTTGTGATAGGTTATAATTTAACCATCAAAAAGTTTTCTCTGGAATTGTTTATGGGGGAAGGATTAAAGTTTTGTAAAAAAAATAACGAACTGAAACTTATTGATGAATTAAAGGAAGACATAAAAGTATTGACATATGAGGGTATTGAACCTAAGTGGGGTTTCAATATTGGTTTCAACTTTTAAAAATCAGATATTTAAATTTTATATGAATGTAGGCTATTGAAATAGGTTGAGGCATTAATTAATAAAATTTTATGATGTAAATAACTAAATACATTTTCAATATGAATGATAAACCACCAATCATCAATTGTCATGTTCATATATTCACCGGAGGGCATGTACCACCTTATTTGGCCAAAACATTTTTACCCTGGCCTTTTTATTATTTATTATCTCTATCTTTTGTAGTACGGTTTTTTCAATTTTGGTACAAATATCCTCATTCATGGATTTTCAAACCATGGTACAAAAAAATAATAGAAAACATATACAAAACAAAAATGTTTATTGCACGCACAGGTTTGCTTCGCATACTTGGTTTTTTGATAGGGATCGTTCTGACAATATTGGTGTTTTTTATTTTGTATGATTTGTTATCTCTAATCAAAAAACCAAACCATTCAATTGATATTAATGTTATTAAATTAAAGGACTGGTTATTGAATTATCATTTAATTTTCATACCATCCTCTTTTGGATGGAGATTACTGATAATATTGATATTGTTCTTGTTCTTTAAGCTGGGCAGAAATATAGTATGGTTTATATTAAAAAAGATATGGTCTTTTTTGGGAATTTTCCCTGGGTCGCAGAGTAAAGAGCTGGCAAAACGATACCTCAATATTGGCAGATTTGCTTTTTACAAACAACAATCATCTGTATTTGGTCGCTTACGAAATCAATATCCCAAAAGGACAGGATTTGTTATTTTGCCAATGGATATGGAATACATGGGTGCTGGTCAATTAAAAAAAGATTATCTTTATAACAAGCAAATACAAGACTTGGTTGCAATAAAGATTAAAAAAGAATTTCAGGATTGTTTTTACCCCTTTTTGTTTGCTGACCCAAGAAGAATTATAGAAGAAGGAAAATCACATTTTAACTATAAGATCAATAATGAGAAAATAGAACTTGAGGATTGTTTTATCAAAAAACATATTGAAGATTATAAATTTAGCGGGTTTAAGATATACCCTCCCCTTGGTTATTACCCGTTTGATGAAGCATTATTACCTCTTTGGAAATATACTGCCGATCAGGGTATTCCTATAATTGCCCATTGTATTAGAGGTACGATTTATTACCGTGGAAAAAAGAAAAAAGAATGGGATCGGCATCCGATTTTTGAACAGGTAAAAGGCGAAAAAGTTTATGAACCCTTGGCTTTAATTGAAATAAAGAATAAAGATTTCATTAATAATTTTACCCATCCACTTAATTATCTCTGTTTGTTGGAAGAACAATTGCTTAGGAAATTGGTTGGAAAAGCAAAGAGCAATACCATTCGTGAAATATTTGGATATACAGATGAGAAAACAGCTTTAAAAAATAACCTCAGCCATTTAAAACTTTGTTTCGGGCATTTTGGTGGTGATGATGAATGGAGGCGTTTTATTGAGCTCGACAGAGACAATTTTAGCAGTCAACTTGTAAAAAATCCAGCAAAAGGTATTTCTTTTCTTAGTGAAAATCCAGATAAACCAACTCGAGGCAAGCTTGAACAGATATGGAAATATGCTGACTGGTACTCTATCATTTGTAGTCTGATGCTTCAATATCCAAATGTTTATGCAGATCTCAGTTTTATTCTTCACAATTCTGCAATTAAACCATTACTAAAACAAACATTGATGAATTCAAAGCTCTGCACACGTGTTTTGTTTGGAACAGATTTTTATGTAGTACGAAACCACAAATCTGATAAAAACATTCTTGCTGATATAACAGATTATTTATCGGAACATGAGTTTGATCAGGTAGCCAGAGTTAATCCAAGAGATTTTCTAAACAACAAACTGCATGGTCCATTGAGGGTATGATTTATTAACGCTTATTTCAACAATTGGGTTTTCCGTATTATAAAAGCATCTTTATATATTTATCTGTTTTAATAAAGACTGATAAATTCATATTTGTTTTTACAGTAATCAAGATATTTGATAAAATCAGGAAGTGATATTATCAATGAAGCTGTGTTATCGTTGGGATGAAAGCTGATTTTTTTTGCAAGCTTTAAGTTTTCATCAATAAAAACATGTACATGTGATGAAATATCATTGATAAGGCCGAAAGGAGAAACAGAGCCTGGTTTTAATCCAAGATATTTCATCATTCTTTCCTCAGAAGCAAATGAAAGTTTCCCTTGTTTAAGCATTTGTTCTATGCTATGAATCCCTAACTGTTTATTGCAATCAAAAATCACAAGATAATGCTTGTTACCTTTATGGTTGCGAAAGAATAGATTTTTACAATGCAGAGCATCAGTACCTGCCCAATATTGTTTGGCAATTTCAATGGTAGGAGCAGGAGGATGCTCTAAATATTCAAAAGAAATATTTAATTGCTCTAAGGTCTGATATACTTTAATGTCGCCATTCATAGTCTAAAACAAAATCAATCTGATGCTAAATTAATAAAAAATCATAATGTAAATTTGTAACTATTAATTAGCTTTACACGTCTTAGCAAAATAATATTTAAAATTTTCAACATATGAAACCTCTCCTTTTCTCGGTTTTTTTATTTATTGGAATTGCATTGCAAGCCCAAATAAAAAATGCAGGAAGCATCTCATCAGAAAACATTATGACACATATCAATTACCTTGCATCCGATCAGTTGAAAGGCAGAAAAAGTGGTTATGAAGGACAGAAACTGGCTACAGCATATATTGCCAATGAATTTCTTAAAGCTGGTCTTTTATCTAAAAGCACTGCTTATGATTCTGCTGCTTATTTGCAACGTTTCTATCTTTTTGGTAGAAAGTACAATTATATTAAATTAGAATATGATAACAATTGTTTTTTATATGATTATAAACAGAGCGTTGAAAATAATGGCAATGTTCAGGATTCGGTAAATGTAAAAGCTACAAAGTACAATGGTAATGCTTTTTTGTATTATGGCATGCCTAATTATGAGAAAAAGATACAGAAAAATGTGGTTTGGTTGAATTATTCCTCAACGACGAATCTTAAAAATATTGATACATCTGCTGCACTTTTTATTAAAGCAATCGATTTGAAAAGCGGATTGGAAAAAGTTGAGCAAATATACAATACCAATCATAATAAAGTTTTTTTTCTTAACCTGCCTTTTGATGAATACGAAGTGTGTAAGAATGCTTATATTACAGATTGGCTAATGGAAATGCCCAAAGGAGATAATAAAGAATACTATTCTTTCGGTTTTGGAAATAAAACAACAAAAACGATCAACAGTAGTATGCAAAATATTATGGCTTTTATTAAAACAAATCCTGAAATACAATTATTTATTGCAAATGATCATCTTGCAAAAGCATTTTTCAATAAAAAAGGGGATAAATTAAATAAGTTAAAAGAAAAAACAGCATTGAAAATTCAATATTCTTGTTATTTCAATCCCGAATATTTGAGTTTGTCAACAGAAAATGTCTTGGGTTATATAGAAGGAACGGATAAGAAAGATGAAGTAATTGTTATAGGTGCGCATTTCGATCATATAGGTGCTAATACCAAAGGTGTAAATTATGGAGCTGATGATAATGCTTCAGGTACTTCAGCACTAATAGAAATTGCAAAAGCATTTGCAGAAGCAAAAAAACAAGGATATACTCCCAGAAGAACAATATTATTTATTGCTTTTACAGGTGAAGAAGAAGGTTTGTTTGGTTCTAAATATTATGTTACTCATCCCTGGTTTGCCATGGATAAAACTGTTGCTATGCTAAATATGGATATGATAGGACGTTATAATAAGAAAAACCAAGAACCATACTATTACACCTATCTTAAGGCGTGTGGAACAGGTAAGAAATATATGAAACAACAGATTAAGAAAGTGAACAAGAAAAATGATAAAATAAAACTCGACTTTCATCCTGGATTGATTCAACGAATTGGTTTTAGTTTTGGATCTGATCATTATAATTTCAAAAAATGCAGTGTGCCAAATATGGTTTTCACCTCCGGGTTTAATCATCATGATTATCATACGCCAAAAGATACTCCCGATAAAATCAAACCTGAAATATCAACTAAAATAGCACAGTTGGTATATATTTTTGCATGGGAACTGGCAAATAAAGATTAATAAAGTATCTCTTTCATATTGTAACCCCAGTTTTATATCAAAAGATCTTTTTTTTTTCTCTTTTTTCAGATATAACATAGCAAACTTATTATGCAGTTTTGGTTTGCTAAAAAGTGTAATTTCTAAACATCAGAAATTCAATAATCAATAAAATAATTTAAAAATAATTTGGCAGATTAAAAAACATATTTTAATTTTGACCACTTGGTTAATCCATTTGATTAAATTAAAAAGTTAAACTCATTAGTCAACATGACAGAAGAAGAAAAAACAACTGAAAAAACAATTTTAGATGCAGCAAAAAAAGTGTTTCTGGCAAAGGGTTATGATGGTGCACGAATGCAGGAAATTGCCGATGAAGCTAAAATAAACAAATCACTGGTGCATTATTATTTTCGAAGTAAAGATAAACTGTTTGATGCTATATTTAAAGATGCTTTTAGCCAGTTTATTCCTAAAGTTGCTGAAACAATGGCATCGGACAAAGATATTTTTGAAAAAATATCAATTTTTATTGACACTTATATCGAGATGTTTATCAACAATCCTCATATTCCGACATTTATCTTACACGAAATAAATAGAAATCCAGATAGGATTGTAGGATTATTTAAAGAAACAAAGATAGATCCTTCCGTTTTTGGGCTAACTGTTATAAATGAGATAAATAAAGGCACAATAAAACCCATAAACCCTCTTCACTTAATCATAAATATGATCAGCATGTGTGTATTTCCATTTGCTGCAAAACCAATCCTTAAAGGATTCATTTTTCAAAATAATGAAAATGCTTATTTACAGTTTATTGCTGAAAGGAAAAAAGAAGTAACCGAATTTATAATACGTTCAATTAAAAATTAATATATGAATAAGTTAACACTCCTATTAATTTTAATTTCTCAGTTTGTATTTGGTCAGAATACAGATACCATCCTGAATTTGGAATATTGCCACACACAGGCAATCAATAATTATCCCCTGATAAAACAAAAAGATTTACTCAAATCTTCTACTGACTATAAAATAAAAAACCTAAATGTTAATTATTTACCACAAATATATTTGAATGGTCAGGCAACTTACCAATCTGATGTTACTCAGATACCTATCAATATTCCCGGAATGAGTATTCCTGAATTAAACAAAGATGCATATAAAGTTACTTTAGATGTTAACCAGATCGTTTATGATGGAGGATTGACAAAATATCAAAAAAACATAGAAAAAACAACTTTGCTTTTGGATGAACAAAATCTGGATATTGAACTTTACAAAGTAAAAGATAGGGTTAACCAATTATATTTTAATATTTTGCTAATGCAGGAAAATGAAAAGTTGTTAAAAGTAATGCAAGCAGAAATGAAGTCAAAATTGGCAAAAATGGAAGCTGTTATCAAAGGTGGAATTGCTTTGGAAAATAATGCCGATATACTTAAAGCAGAATTGATTAAAATAGACCAACAACTTATTGAAATAATTACAGGCAAAACAGCAAGTATTCAAATGCTGGGAGAGTTAATCAATAAGAAGATAACTGAAAAAACTACATTTATTTTGCCAGAACCTATGGTAAATATTAACGATACAACTAACAATAGGCTTGAATTTAAGTATTTTGATTTACAAAAAGGAAAAATCTATCAAACAAAAAATCTTTCTGTTTCAAAAATAATGCCGAGGGTTTCTGTTTTTGGTCAAGCAGGTTATGGTCGCCCCGGATTGAATATGTTTACAACAAATTTTGATTCTTACTATATGGTTGGAGCAAAACTTAGCTGGAATCTTTGGAACTGGAATCAATCAAAAAATGAGAAAAACATTCTTGATATTCAATCTTCAATTATCGATTCTCAAAAAGAATTGTTTGCTATGAATTTAAAAATGGCTAATTTTAAAGACAATGCAGATATAAAAAAATATTCAGCTTTGATTGAGAAAGATAATGAAATAATTACTTTAAAAACAAAAATTGCAAAAAATACTTCTTTTCAATTGGATAATGGAATAATCACAGCAACAGAATACACAACAGAATTAAATTCGGAATTGCAGGCAAAATTAAATCTTGAACTACATAAAATCCAATTGGCTCTTTCAAAAATTAATTATTTAAACAATCTTGGAAAATTATAACAATATCATTTAAATAAAATAAAACTATTATGAAAAAATATTTACTTATACTATTTGGGTTAACCCTTATAACAGCCTGTTCAAACAAAAATCAAAAATCAGATGCTTATGGAACATTTGAATCAACTGAAATAACTATTTCTTCAGAGGCAAATGGTAAACTTTTGAAATTGGATATCAATGAAGGAGATATTCTCAAATCTGGTTCCCTGATTGGCTTTATTGACACAACAGATCTGGTTCTGAAAAAAGAACAACTGATAGCTCAAAGAAAAGCTATTTCAAATAAATCAGCGAATGTTTTTTCACAAATTGAAGTTCAAAAGCAGCAAAAGAAAAATCTTTTAATTGAAAAAACAAGGGTTGAAAACTTACTTAAAAATAATGCTGCTACTACCAAACAACTGGATGATATAAATGGGAGTCTTGATTTGATTGACAAACAAATATTTTCTATTCAAACACAAAACAGTTCCGTGTTTAATGAAACTGAAGGATTAACGAAACAAATTGAACAAATAGAACAAAACATAAAAAAATCTTATATTGTTAATCCTATAGAAGGAACCGTATTAACCAAGTTTGCAGAACCAAACGAAATCACCACTTTTGGAAAAGCACTTTACAAAATAGCAGATTTAAGTGAAATGACACTGAGGGTATATATCAGCGAATCGCAATTGTCATCTATAAAAATTGGTCAAAAGGTAGAAGTGTTGATTGATAAAAATGCAAAAGAACTTTCAAAAATGGAAGGATTTATTATATGGGTGTCTCAAAATGCAGAATTTACCCCAAAAATCATTCAAACAAAAGAAGAAAGAGTGAATTTGGTTTATGCTGTTAAAATTAGAGTAAAAAATGATGGGACTTTGAAAATTGGTATGCCCGGAGAAGTTATTTTTAAATGATTTTTGAATGGAATTATAAATTTTGAATGAATTATAACTTATGTCAGCATCTATAACCACTAATAAAACCAATTTCAAACTTCTGGTTTGGTTCTTTTTTGTTGTCTTTTTCATTCACAATACCGAAGAGTTTTTTACTGCTTCAAATTGGATCAGGGAAAACATAAACATACTTCCCCTTTTTATAAGAATCGGAATAACAAACTATCTTGCTAATGATTTTTCTACCTTCTATTTTATTGCATTAATTTTAGCCACTTTGCTCCCCCTAATTATTTGTATATGGATAAATACCACAAAATATAAAAACCTTTCCCTTTTTCTAATGATAATAATTATATGTGTGACTTTGCTCAATGCTCTTCAACATCTTTCGAATACTTTGATATTTCAAAAATACACCCCTGGTTTGCTAACAGGTGTTTTAATTAATTTACCCTTTTGTGTTTATTTTCTAATTCAATTAAAAAAAGAAAAAAGAATTTCCTATAAGAAACTTCTTTTATATATACCAATAGGATTATTGGTTTATTTTTTAAGTTTAATGATCATATTTATTATTAGTTATAACGTTTTAATCCTAATCAAACAATGATATCTGTTCAGGTAAAAGAACTAACAAAAAGTTTTGGTGAAGTAACTGCTATTGATAACATTTCGTTTGATGTTAACAAAGGAGAACTATTTGGGTTCATAGGACCCGATGGTGCAGGAAAAACAACTTTGTTTCGTATTTTGGTTACTCTTTTAATACAAGACAAAGGAACTGCATTCATGGAAGGGCATGATGTAGTTAAAGACTATAAAAAAATAAGAAATATGGTAGGATATATGCCAGGTAAGTTCTCTTTGTATCAAGATTTATCCGTTGAAGAGAATTTAAATTTCTTTGCTACAATTTTTGGAACAAGTCTTGAAGAGAATTATGATCTGATAAAAGATATTTATCATCAAATTGAACCTTTTAAAAAACGTCTTGCAGGCAAGTTATCGGGAGGAATGAAACAAAAACTGGCTTTATCATGTGCTATGATTCATAAACCCGAAGTTTTAATTCTTGATGAACCAACAACTGGTGTTGATGCTGTTTCAAGAAAAGAATTCTGGGAAATGTTAAGTAAATTGAAAGAAAATAACATAACAATTATAGTTTCTACTCCTTATATGGACGAAGCAAGTCTTTGTGATAAGGTTGCACTGATTCAAAAAGGAAAAATATTAAGTATTGACAAACCTTCTAATATTATGAAAAGCTTTCCTAAACCATTATTGGCTATTAAAGCAAATAATATGTATAACCTGCTTTATGATATGGCAGAATATAAGAATACGCATACTGTTTATCCTTTTGGGGAATACTTACATTACACCCCATTAGAAAAAACTTTTGATATTAAAGATATTGAAAGTTACCTTGCTTCGAAAGGACATATAAATATTATTATTGAAAAAATTGAAGCAAATATTGAAGATTGTTTTATGGAATTGATGAAGAAAAATTAAAAAATTGATGAGAAAATTGTTGTTTTTTTTATCTGTATTTGTATTAATAGCTTGTACTAAAAACAAGTCAGATGATGGCATGGTTTCAAATTATTTTATTAAAAATATTCATTGGGGCTCTAAAGAAAACCCTTTAAAAGGAGTAACAATATCGTGGTGTAGCAATTCTTTAGGTTCAAAAATAAAATGGGGATATACAACAAATTATGAATCAGGTATTTTTGATGTTATTAGAAATTTAAATTACAAAAACTATTTATATGAATATACTTTTCCATATCTGAAGCCTGCTTCAATTTTATATTATTCAATTTATGACTCTTTAAATAGAAAATGGAGTTACAGCAATACCTTTAAAACAGCAAGTGATAGTCTTTCGACTAATTTTTCTTTTACATTTGCAGGAGATACCAGAACGAGAGTTAATATATGGAATAAGGTTTCTAATGTTATAGAAAATACCGATTTTTCTCTGTTTTTAGGTGATTTGGTAGAGGATGGAAGTAATGATTCTTTATGGGAAAATTGGTATGATTATGGTAAAATTTTCCTTTCAAAAAACCTAATATTTCATTCAATTGGTAACCATGATTACCCAAATGATATTTATTTAAATCAATTTGTATTACCTGGAAATGAATTATATTATTCATTTAATTATGGAAACGCTTTATTTATCTGTTTAAATAGTGAAAATCCTGCAGATTTAACACAATATACTTGGCTGCTTAACACGTTGGAAATTAACAAAACAAAAACATGGAAATTTGTTTTTTTTCATAGACCTTTTTTTACAAATGGCGGACATCAGGGAGAAATGAATGCTTATTTTGATACATGGTGGAAAACTTTTGATGATTATGGAGTTGATATGATTTTTAACGGCCATACTCATAATTATCAAAGAACAATTCCCATTAACCGTTTTTCCACACAAACATCTCCTCCAATTCCTTATGGTGACAAACCAGAGGATGGCAGATGCCAGGTTATATCGGGAGGTGCTGGTGCTCCATTAGTAACTGCATCATCTGAATGGTTTACAAAAATAAGTTACGAAATAGATGAATTTTGTAGGATTTATATAAAAGAAAGGAAATTAACCCTGGTTGCAAAAAACAGCAATGGTATTGTAATTGATTATTTAATAATTCAAAAATAATGGAACAAACACCTATTATCACTGTTAAGAATCTTGTAAAAAAGTTTGGTTCGTTTGTTGCTAATGATAATCTTACTTTTAATGTGTATAAAGGAGAAATATTTGGTTTTTTAGGTGCTAATGGAGCAGGAAAAACAACCGCAATGAAAATCCTTTGCGGGTTGTCATTACCATCATCAGGAGAGGCAAATATTGCAGGATATGATGTTTATAAAGATACTGATAAAATAAAGAGGAACATTGGATATATGAGCCAGAAGTTTTCCTTATACGAAGACTTAACTGTTTATGAAAATATTCGTTTTTACGCTGGAATATATGGTCTGAGAAGAAAAGTAATAAGAGAGAAAACAGCTCTTTTGCTTAATAAATTGCAATTAGACCAAGAGAAAGATACATTAATAAAATCTCTTCCATTGGGTTGGAAACAAAAGCTTGCTTTTTCAGTTGCAATATTTCACAATCCCAAAATAGTATTTTTAGATGAACCCACTGGAGGTGTTGATCCAATTACCAGAAGACAATTTTGGAACATGATTTATGAAGCAGCAAATAAGGGGGTTACTGTATTTGTTACAACGCATTATATGGATGAAGCTGAATATTGTAATAGAGTTTCTATAATGGTAGATGGAAGAATTGCAGCGCTTGATACTCCGGGAAATTTGAAAAACGAACATAATGTTCAAACAATGAATGATGTGTTTTTAAAACTAGCAAGGAGTAGTTAGTATATAGTACTGAGTCGTTAGTTCAGAATGTTTAGTATTAGTTAAATAGTAATGCTTTAAAATATGAATAAATTTAAAGAGTTAATTGTTTGGAAAAAGGCAATAGAACTTTCAACGAATATTTATAAAATAACAGAGAATTATCCAAAGTCGGAATTGTTTGGAATGATATCACAAATAAGAAGAAGTTGTGTTTCTATTTCATCAAATATTGCTGAAGGCGCTGGTAGGGGAACTGTAAATGAGTTTAATCACTTTTTAAATATCTCAATGGGTTCTTCATGCGAATTGGATTCATTACTAAATATTTCATTAAATTTAAAATATATAGATGAAGAAAAATTCAATAAAATAACCGAAGAAATTAATGAGGTACAAAAAATGATTAGGGGTTTACAAAAATCGTTGAATAGAAAATAGTATATAGTACAAAGTATCAAGTCTTTTGTGCTGAATACTTGGGCCAAGACAATAATAGAAATAGAAAAATAAGAAATAAATACTAAAAACATAAAGTGATGAATTAATACTAAAGAGGAGATACTAACTACTTAAAGAAAGCTAATTACTAAATACTATGTACTAAATACTATATACTAAAATGAAACGATTTAAAGGTTTTGTAATTAAAGAATTTTATCATATTTTTCGTGATTTGCGAACAGTAGTTATATTGTTTGGAATACCTATAGCACAATTGTTGCTTTTTGGATATGTGGTTACCAATGAAATTAAGGATGCAAAGATTGCTATTTATGACCAATCAAAAGACTATTTAACTTCTAAATTAACACAAAAGATACTTTCCTCCGGTTTCTTTGAATTAGAAAAAAACCTTGACAGCTATATTGATATTGAGAAAAGCTTTAAAAAGGGTAAAATAAAAGAAATAATCATTTTTGAACCTAATTTTGCCAAGAACCTGGAAAAAAATGGAACCGCAAATATACAGATAATAGCAGATGCATCAGAGCCAAATACAGCAAATATGTTAACAAATTATACTTCTGCGATTATTAACACATTTTCGAGAGATATTAATCCTTTAGCTCAACAACCACTTCAGATAATTACAGAAACAAGAATGCAATACAACCCAGATTTAAAAGGTGTTTATATGTTTGTTCCCGGTATTATGGCAATGTTGCTTATGCTCATTTCAGCATTGATGACATCTATATCAATAACCCGTGAAAAGGAACTGGGGACAATGGAAGTATTGTTGGTATCTCCTTTAAAACCAATACAAATTATAATTGGTAAAGTAACACCATATGTTTTATTATCTTTTATAAATGCAATTGTAATACTATTAATTGGAAATTTTGTTTTTGGTGTTCCAATTCAAGGAAGTATAATATTATTACTTGCAGAAAGTGTTTTATTTATTTTAGTTGCATTAACTCTAGGGATATTGATTTCATGTGCCACAAATAGTCAACAGATTGCAATGATGATATCTTTGGTTGCATTAATGTTACCAACTATTCTCCTTTCTGGTTTTATATTCCCGATTGAAAATATGCCTTTAGTTTTGCAATGGCTTTGTCAATTGATGCCTCCTAAATGGTTTATTACCATTATTAAAACAATTATGTTGAAGGGAGCAGGTTTTGATTATGTTTGGAAAGAAACACTGGTTCTGATTGGAATGATGTGCTTTTTCATCATTGTAAGTGTTAAAAAGTTTAAAATCAGACTGGAATAAATTAAAATACATATTAAATGTAAAGTTACTATGCGGACCATTCTATTTATACTGCAAAAAGAATTCATACAGGTATTTCGTAACCGATCCATGTTGCCGATTATATTTGTAATGCCGATTATTCAATTAATTGTGTTGGTACATGCTGCAACATTCGAAATGAAGCATATTAAACTCTTTGTGGTGGATAATGATTTATCATATACATCCAGACAATTAACCAATAAATTTGGAGGCTCTCCTTTTTTCGTTATTTCCAATCAATCCTTTAATAGAAAAGAAGCAGATGATGCCATGCAAAATGGTGATATTGATGCTATTTTATCCATTCCTTATAATTTTGAAAAGACACTTTATAAAGAAAACAAATCAGATATTCAATTAATAGTTAATGCAATTAATGGAACTTCAGGAGGGTTAATAAGTGCTTATTCTACAATGGTTATTGCAGATTACAACAAGAGTATCGTTTTGAAATCTTTTCCAGTGAGCAAATCTTTACCAACTAAAAATATAAATACCACTTATTCTTTTTGGTATAACCCTGAACTAAATTATAAAACATTTATGGTCCCGGGAATATTGGTTCTTTTGGTAACAATTATCGGATTTATATTATCAGGAATGAATATTGTGCGAGAAAAAGAAATAGGAACCATTGAACAAATAAATGTTACCCCAATAAAAAAGTATCAGTTTATAACTGGGAAATTGTTACCCTTTTGGATCATAGCTTTATTTGAACTTGCTTTTGGTTTGCTTGTTGGTAAATTATTATTTCATATTCCAATAGTTGGAAGCATATGGTTGGTATTTTTGGTTGCATCTGTTTATCTACTCGTAATAATGGGAGTAGGTTTATTTGTTTCAACAGTTACCAATACCCAACAACAAGCCATGTTGATCTCCTTTTTCTTTATGATGATATTTATATTGATGAGTGGACTATTTACTTCAATTGAAAGTATGCCTTCGTGGGCACAACAAGTTGACAAAATAAATCCGGTTGCTTATTTTATCCGCATCATTCGTATGATTTTACTAAAGGGTTCAACATTTACAGATATTCTGCGCGATTTTCTTTCATTAGGTTTTCTTGCAATAATCATGCTTAGCCTTTCGGTATGGAGATATAAAAAAAGAGCAGCATAATTATTGTCTTGTGAATAAGCACCCCGCTACCCTACTGCCGCATGGTGTGTCCTGAAGTGAAAAGACAGATAATAATAAGTTCTTTTACATGCTGTATAAAAGATGAAGGGGTCTCACCAAAGGTGAGAAGATCCTTCGTTAGCGGCTTGCAGGAGCTACTAACAAACTGCCCTACGATGTTTGGGTCAAAAGCCTCGGTATTGAGCAGATAGGGAAAAGGTGGTTTGAACTATCAGGTATGAATAATGGAGACGAACGCAAGTGAACTACTGTTAAAGTATTGAGATAGTCCCGATACATCGAGATCAAAACTACTTATTTTCGCAAAGTACGATAAGCATAGCGGATACCTGTTTACTGGTTATGTGTCAACCGATATTAAGGTGGCGTGAACATTATTCGGGCTTTTATACGGAACATGAGAAACAGGCTTACGATGCAAAGGGAAACAAAGGAGTACTGAAGCGTAAGTTTGTGGCAGACTAGCTCGTAGTAGTGAAGAAGTTCCTGTAATGGGAATGGAGCGAAGGGCTTAGCTAATAAGACGAAACATTCTGCCAACTTGTAATAGAGGATGAGCTTTATAATGTTTTAGCTTATTAGAAGAGCTGTATGACGGGAGACTGTCACGTACGGTTCTGCCAAAGAACCATAAAAGATTTTCAGTAGTAATGGTTAAGTAGTTGATTATTAATGAGCGATTAAAATTACAACAAATTAAGGGCAAAGATATCCTTGTTCAGTTTTTGCTGAAAAATGATACCAATACAAACTCCCTGCTTTGTAGTGATTGTTATGATAAGTGAAGTTGTTGAATTTTCACCAATTGATAACCCATTTCCTTGGCTTTCCGCTTTAAAAATGCATCTTGTTGTTCCTTGTATCTGGCTTCATATTTTTTTATTCCTTCTTCAACAAAGGCAGTTCCCTTTGTCATCAGGTTGTAGAAATAGATTGCAATTTTTGTCGAGTAGGCAAGAGCATTTCAGCTCAAGCCTCTCGCAGAACCGTACGTGACAGTCTCCCGTCATACGGCTCTTGTTATTCCAATCATTGTTTAAAGCCAAATTGCCAGTGTGCAAATAAATTTGGATGCTCTTTTTGATAGTTTGTTATCCATCGATAGCTTTCTTTGATACCTTTTATCTTATACTTGTTTTGCGCCCATTGCATCAATCTAAAACTTAACCTGCGGAATAAATTCAGAAACGTCCATTTTCGGAATTTGCCATAGTAGTTTATCCAACCTTGTAGTTTGGAATTTAAAGTATCGGCTATTTCTTCAATAGTGCCTGTACTCCATCTATGGAACCTGAATCTGTTTATTTCTTCAATTATCTTCTTTTGAGAAGCTCTGCTGATTGATAAATCAAACTGGTTTTGTATAATACCTGTCCGATAGTCTTTCGTTGGACGTGGTTGAAAACTAAAGCCTAAAAAGTCAAATTGGACTTGTTCGTATGGCTCTTTTCGTTTAAAGTCTTTACAATAAACAATTTTCGTTTTCAACGGGTGTAATTCAAGTTCACACTGGCTCATACGGTCTGTTATCTGCAAAAGCACTTCTTTTGCTTCTCTTTGTGTATGACAATGCACGATAACATCGTTTGCATATCGTTCAAAGCAAATTGTTGGGCGTTTCTTTGTTATCCACATATCAAAAGCATAGTGTAAGAATATGTTTGCTAATATTGGACTTATTACTCCACCCTGCGGCGTGCCTCGTCCTTCTTTGCCAACAATAATTCCATCTAACTTTTGCACTGGCATCTCGAGCCAGCGTTTGCAGTACATTTTCACCCATTTCTCTTCTACTACTTTGTCTAATGCTTAGTATTAGGTTGTGACTTATATTATCAAAGAACCCTTTAATATCCATATCTATCACCCAGTCATATTGCTTTACATTTATCCTCGCTTTTTCGAGTGCCTGATGAGCACTTTTTAATGGGCGATATCCGTATGAATTTTCGTGGAATAGCTTGTCTATTGTGTCCTCCATGTAATCTTTTATCACTGTTTGGGCTATCCTATCCCCTATTGTCGGTATGCCGAGTTTTCTCATCTTACCGTCTTTCTTTGGTATTTCTACCTCTCTTACTGCAGGTGGAAAGTATGTCCCTGAAGCTAAACGATTCCATATTTTGTATAAGTTCCCATTTAGCTTTTTCTCAAAATCCTTCATACTTATTTCATCAACTCCGTAAGCTTTGCCTTTGGTTTTAACTTTCTTATAAGCATTCCATACCATGGTTTTGTCCACTGGTAATGGTTTTATTTGTGATTGTGTTTTGTCCATTTTAGTCTTTTCCTGCCTTGACAGGATTGTTAAAATATAAAAACTTGAATAACCTAAGCCCTTTGCTCCATTTCTGTTACAGAAGCTTCTTCACTACTACGACTTAGTCCGCAACTGTTTAATACATCGGTACTTTCAGCCTCATCTCTCGACTTGTGCCTTTCCCTTTATCTGTCAGCGAATCCTTTTGGTAGCTTTTAGACAGACTATCATCATTAAACAGCATTCTCCTGTTCCGTATAAAAGCCCAAATAACGTTCATGCCACCTAAATATCGGTTGCCATATAGCCAGTAAATCAGGTTATCCGCTATACTCTTCCTACCATTCGCACGAAAACAGATAGTTTTGATCCCGATGTATCGGGATTATCACAATACTTCTTCAGTGGTTCACTTGAGTTCATCTCCGTTATTTATACCTGATGGATTAATCCACCTTTTCCTTGTCCGTTCAACACCATAGCGTTTGACTATAGCACCGCAAGGCGGTTTGTTGGCTGCTCCTGCAAGCCGCTAACGAAAGACCAATCCTATTTTTTTTCTCTGGTTGAACATCCCTCAGTTCAGTTCGCTCGACTTCAGCAATGTTTCATCTCGATACCAAAATAGACTTCCATCTCTTATACAGCATTTAAAGAACTTATTAAATATTGTGCCGTTCTTTAATTCATGGCACACCGTGCAGTAGCAGGGTTTGATTATTTTGGAAATAAGCTTGATTAATGAAATT
>DYDE01000008.1 GCA_020718065.1 Marinifilum sp.
AAATAATCAATAATTGACAATGCAGCTTT
The DNA here is from genome assembly GCA_020718065.1 of Marinifilum sp. Lineage (GTDB taxonomy): Bacteria > Bacteroidota > Bacteroidia > Bacteroidales > CG2-30-32-10 > CG2-30-32-10. The sequence continues at coordinate 30 of DYDE01000008.1, forward strand.
TTTTGAGGCACCCTCCCCTCCTAGCTTTTCTTTTAATGCAATATAATCCTCTTTTAATGAAGATTTAAAAGTTTCATCGAAAAGTAACTTATGCAATTCTAACTGTAAGTTTTCTTTATTCAAATCTTTTTGAATAAGTTCTTTAACAATCTCTCTATCCATAATAAGATTGGCTAATGAAATATATTTAACCTTCACCAATTTCTTTGCCAACCAAAATGAAATAAAATTTCCTTTATAACAAACCACTTCTGGCACCTGAAACAAAGCTGTTTCAAGGGTTGCAGTTCCTGAAGTAACCAATGCTGCGGTGGCGTTTTGCAACAAATTATAGGTTTGGTTATAAACAATTTTTACATTGCTGTTTTTAAGTAATTCCTGATAATATTCAGCAGTAATAGAAGGAGCCCCAGCAATAACAAACTGAAAATCTTTAAAATTATCAACTACCGAAAGCATGATGGGAAGCATTGTGCTAATTTCTTGCTTTCTACTTCCAGGTATTAAAGCAATAATGTCCTTTTTATCTATATTATTATTTATATAAAATTCTTCTTTCGTTTTATTGCTGATATTATGTATGGCATCCAACAAAGGATGACCAACAAACTCCACATTCCAATTGTGTTTTTTAAAAAAGTCCTTTTCAAAAGGAAGAATAACCAACATTCTGTCGATAGTTCTTTTCATCTTCTTAACTCTCGACTCTTTCCATGCCCATACTTGCGGTGAAATATAATAAACAACTTTCAGACCTTCTTTCTTTGCAAAGTCGGCAATACGTAGATTGAATCCAGGATAGTCAACCAAAATCAAAACATCTGGTTTAAAAAAGGAAATATCCTTTTTGCATAAATCAATATTTCTGAATATATCTCTTAAATGGAACAGTACTTCCACAAAACCCATATAAGCAGTATCTTTATAATGCCTTACAAGTTCGACTCCTTGTATTTGCATTAAATCTCCGCCCCAACCACGCAATACAGCATCCTTATCAGCAAATTTTATCTTTTTTATAAGATTAGATGCGTGTAAGTCTCCTGATGCTTCACCTGCTATGATGTAATACTTCATTCTTATTATATATAATTATTCAATCCAGCTTTTAACCACTTCTAAAGTAGGAGCTGGCATTTCTAATTTCAATTTCTTACGCAAACCACAAAGATCATTAAACAATTTGTTTGGATTTGCTTTTTTTAAATCAGCCAAAGTTAGAAATCCAGCTTTTTTAACAGCTGCTATCCACTCTTGAGGAACACCAGCATCAGTAAATTCGCTGTCATTACTAACAATTGTTTTTTTCTCAGGACGCATTTGCGGAAAAAACAACACTTCCTGAATAGAATGTGCATTGGTCATTATCATAGTTAACCTGTCAATACCAATACCAAGTCCTGCTGTCGGAGGCATACCAAACTCAATAGCTCTCAAAAAATCTTCATCGAGCACCATTGCTTCTGGGTCTCCCCTTTTGCCAAGTTCTAATTGCGATTCGAAGCGTTTGCGCTGATCGATAGGGTCGTTTAATTCTGAGAAAGCATTACAAATTTCTTTACCATTGCATATAGCTTCAAATCTCTCAACCAATCCTTCTTTTGTGCGATGTTTTTTTGCAAGGGGTGACATTTCAACAGGATAATCAGTAATAAATGTTGGTTGTATAAGTTTTGATTCGCAGGTTTTACCAAATATTTCATCAATTAGTTTGCCTTTTCCCATGGTTTCGTCTACTTCTGCATATATAAATGTGGCTACTTCGAATATTTCTTTTTCATCCATTTTCGAAATATCGATACCGGTGTAATGTTCAATGGCTTCAAACATCGTAAAGCGTTTCCACGGGCGCTTGAAGTTAATAATATTATCTCCAACTTTCACTTCAGTTGTTCCCTGAACTGCTATTGCTATTCTTTCGACCATTTCCTCTACAAGATTCATCATCCATTCATAGTCTTTATATGCTACATATAGTTCCATCTGGGTAAATTCTGGATTATGAAATCTATCCATTCCTTCGTTGCGGAAGTCTTTTGAAAATTCATAAACTCCATCAAAACCACCAACTATTAAACGTTTAAGATATAATTCATTTGCAATTCTTAAATAAAGAGCAGTATCGAGTGCATTGTGATGCGTTTTAAAAGGACGCGCAGCAGCACCACCGTACAAAGGCTGAAGTATTGGTGTTTCAACTTCCAGATAACCTTTTTCGTTAAGATAAGTCCTCATTGAATTAACCAATTTGGTTCTTTTGATAAAAATATCTTTAACATGCGAATTTACTATTAAATCAACATAGCGTTGTCTATAGCGCTGTTCCGGATCAGCAAAAGCATCATAAATTACTCCTTCTTTTTCTTTTACAATAGGTAATGGACGCAAAGATTTACATAGAACTTTGAATTCTTTAACATGTATGGTTATTTCTCCCATTTTGGTTACAAAAACATTACCACTTAAACCAATGATATCACCAATATCCATCAATTTCTTAAAAACAGTATTGTAAAGTGTTTTATCCTCTCCAGGGCATATCTCATCTCGGTTAAGGTAGAGTTGAATCCTTCCTGTTTCATCTTGTATTTCGGCAAAGGATGCATTTCCCATAATCCTTCGGCTCATTATGCGACCTGCAATATGGACTGCTTGATACAAAGTATTGTCATTTGGAAACTTTTCCAATATTTCTTTAGAAGTTGCATTAATGTCAAAAAGTTCTGCCGGATAAGGATTGATGCCTAAATTAATTAGTTCGTTTAAAGAATTACGACGAATTTGTTCTTGTTCAGTAAATTCTATGCTCATTTTATTATTAATTTTTTGCAAAGATAAACATTTGTAAAAAATTGTAGCAGTGGAAGCTGATATTATTAATAAAATAAGTTAGTAAGAAAGATTTAGGATGAAATAATAAGATTTAACAAAAATATATCTTGATTTTGAAAATAAATGGAGGAATTGGAGAATGATGTATTGTTTACATTGAGCAAGAAAATAATATGGGACTATAAAGCCTTAAATATTATGTAATCATTTTCTTAATTATTTTTGCCAAAGCCATACATTTGTAAAAAATTTAGTATAGTATAAACTACTTTTATTATATGTTAAAATATTAAAACCCTTATTTATGGATTTAAAACTTGGTAAATTAATAAAAGACTGGCTCATTGGGCTAGGGTTGGAAGATTCTTATGCTGTCTGGCTAAAAGATACTATATTTTTTGTTTCTATAATTATCTTAAGTATAATTATTGACTTGATTGCAAAAAGAATTATTGTTAAAATAATTGCAAAACTTGCTTCTAAAACAAAAACAACATGGGACGATGCATTGATAGAAAGAAAAGTTTTTAACCGATTATCTCATATTGCTGCTGCTCTTGTTATTTATATACTCTCTCCTATAGCACTTCAGGAATATGAATTTATTTCACAGTTTATTATTGTTTTGACAAAAATCTATATGGTTTTTATAGTCCTACTTGTAATTGATTCTTTTCTTAATGCCTCGCATGACATATATCTTACTTATGAAGCTTCTAAAACCAGACCTATAAAAGGGTATATTCAGGTAGTTAAGATTATCATCAATATAATTGGTGGAATAATTATACTTTCAATTTTACTAAACAAAACCCCAATTTACTTTTTGGGAGGTTTAGGTGCTTTAACAGCCATTTTAATTCTTGTATTTAAAGATCCTATTTTAGGCTTTGTTGGAAGTATTCAACTTTCAGCAAACGATATGCTCCGACCCGGTGATTGGATTACTATGAATAAATTTGAAGCAGATGGAACTGTATTAGAAATGAATCTCACAACAGTTAAAGTTCAAAACTTCGATAAATCAATTACAACTATTCCAACCTATTCATTTATTTCCGATTCGTTTCATAATTGGCGTGCAATGGAAGAGGCAGGAATGAGAAGAATAAAACGTTCAATAAATATTGATATCAATAGCATTAGGTTTTGTAGTGAAGAAGTGTTGGAGTGTTTTATGAAATCTGATACTGTCAGTCCTTTTGCAACAATCCTTCAAACACAAATAAAGGAGGGTTGCAAAACAAACAATAAACTCACTAACTTGGGAGTTTTCAAGAGCTATCTACAAACCTTTTTAAAACAAATTCCAGAAATAAAGCAGGATTTAACATTTCTGGTAAGACAGCAACAGCCAACAGAAAAGGGATTGCCTATAGAAATATATGTTTTTGCAGATTTTACCGATATGGTCAGTTTCGAAGAATTGCAGTTTGCCATATTTGAACATATTTTTGCCGTAGTTAGGGAATTTGATTTGAGGATTTTTCAAAACCCCACAGAATGTGCATTAATAAATAGTTGAGAACAATATGAAGACAGTTTTACTATTGGTTGCATCAAATATATTCATGACATTTGCCTGGTATGGTCATTTAAAATTCAAAGAAGTTGCTTTGTGGAAAATAATACTTATCAGCTGGGGTATCGCTTTTTTTGAATATTGTTTAATGGTTCCTGCAAATCGTATAGGAAGTTATCAATTCTCTACCTTCCAACTCAAAACAATACAAGAAGTAATTACATTGGTGGTTTTTACTTTCTTTTCAATATGGTATTTGAAAGAAGGTATTCGATGGAATTACATTGTTGGCTTTGGTTTTATTGTATTAGCTGTTTTTTTTATATTTAAAAAATGGTAAAAGCAATTATTTTTGATTGGGGTGATACCCTAATGCGAGATTTTAAGCAATATTCAGGACCAATGGTATATTGGGATAAAGTTGAAGTGATAGAAGGGATTATCTCTCTATTGAAATCGTTGCATAAAAAATATATTTTATGTGTTGCCACCAATGCTGGTGATTCCGATACATCCATGATGATAAAAGCACTTGAACGAGGAAATATTAAACAGTATTTTGACTGCTTTTTCTCTTCAAAAGACCTTGGTTATAGCAAACCCGATCCTAAATTTTTCAAAACGATTGCTGATAAAATAAATATCATCCCTCAAGAGTGTCTGATGATAGGAAATGATTATATCAAAGACATTGAAGGAGCACTGTCAATTGGAATGAAAGCCATATTTTTTAACGAGCCCCAAAGCAAAATCGAAAATAATAAAGCAAATTTTACTATTTGTAAAATGAATCAGTTATTACCATTAATAAATAAAATAATAGTTGAGAAAACTAAAGCATAGAATATACTTTAGTTAATCTCTTTTCAATTAGAAAATAAGAAATTTAACCTTACTTTATTATTTTTTTGTATTAACCAGAGAATCTTGCTTCATCTTTTCTTCGAACTCTTTAATAATTTGCTCATCGCTTTTTCCTAAATTCTGAAGGGATATCTGAGCATCATCAGCTAAATCATCTTTTGGAAATTTTGAAATAAATTCTTGATATGCTATACGTGCATTGTTTATATCTTTTAAATGATAATCGTAAACAAAACCTCTTAAAAAATAGCAACTTGTAATTTTTTTATAGTTAGGGTATTTGCTAATTATAATATTAAGATACTCTATAGCTTTGGGGGCCTTACCTGTATTCATTGCCAAACTTGCAGCTCTATTTAAATATTCAGCAGCAGCAGTATCAGTAGGAAATTTCTTTTCAAAATCAAGATATAAGTTAACCATCTCATTGGCTTTGGTTGTATCAACCGGACCTGTGGTTGTTCCATAAAGCTGTTTCTCCAATTCCTGAATTTTAGTTATTACTTTGTCTTTAGATTGTCCGCAAGCAAAAAACAAAGTTATACCTATAACTAATAAAATTAATTTTTGTAAGTGTTTCATAATTATTATTTATTTAAAGTTAATATTTTTCTTTTTATTGGCAAATTGCATTTTATATTTTATTTCCACATCTCCATCAGCAATATCGCTAAGTTTTCGTTTAATTAAACGTTTTTTAAGTTGACTTAACTTGTCAACAAACACTATTCCATTTATATGATCGTATTCATGCTGAATAATTCTTGCAATTATACCACTGTATTCTTCCGTTTGAAAGTCAAAAGAATCATCATAATATTCGATTTTAATAGTAGATTTGCGTTTTATGTCTTCACGTAAAGTCGGAAAGCTCAAACAACCTTCATTAAAAATCCATTGTTCACCAGATTCTTCGACAATTTTAGGATTAATAAAAACTTTTTTAAAATTTTCTGCTTCTGGATAATCTTTTACAAAATCTGAGGCATCTACTATAAACAGTCTTATTGACAAACCAACCTGAGGGGCAGCAAGCCCAACTCCCAATGCAGCATACATTGTTTGAAACATGTTGCTAACTAATTCGTTTAAATTAGGGTAATCTTTTTCTATTTCCTTTGCTACCGTCTTTAAAATAGCGTTACCATAAGATACAATTGGCAATATCATTTTTAATTCAATTTTTTATTTACTATTATATTTACTTTCCATATATGATTGTAGAATAATTGTTGCACTTATCTTATCAATCAATGATTTATCCTGTCTGTGCTTTTTATTTATTCCAGAATCTATCATAGTTTGAAAAGCCATTTTGGAGGTAAATCGTTCATCAATCCTTTCAATTGGAATATTTGGAAAATTCTTAATTAATAATTTTATAAATATATCAACATTTTTTGCAGACTCCGACTCCTTATTGTTCATCTGTTTTGGCTTTCCAACAACAAAACATTCAACCTTTTCTTTTAAAAGATATTCTTTTAAAAAAGTAATAATATCTTTGTTTTGAATAGTGACTAACCCATTTGCAATAATTTTGCTTTCATCTGTTACAGCAATTCCAACCCGTTTTGTACCAAAATCTATTGCTAAAATTCTACCCATTTTATATTCATCAATTTGAATACAAAATTAACAGAAGTTTACTAAATATAATAAACTTTTTTTATAGTTTGTATTTGGGTTTACAAAAGTTTATTTATGAGGATTAATTGAGTTGAAGTAATTTTTAATTTATATTTATAAAAATATAGGTTATAGTATAATATTAACATTAATTATTTTTTTGTAAATTTGTGTTACAATTTAAAACTAATAACTAAATTTTTCGTACAATAAATTGCAAAACTATCTTTAATAATTTTAGTTAAGGATATTTTATTAGGTTTAAAATATATTTAATATGAAAAAAGTAGTTATTCTAATAGTTCTGAGTATAATCTTAATAAGTTCTGCCAATGCTCAATGGGTTTTGCAAAACTCAACATATACAAATGTTCTATATTCGATAAAGTTTTCAAATGCAAATAATGGCTTAGCTGCTGGTTATGCTGGCACAATAGTTAAAACTACAAATGGCGGAACCAATTGGGTAGCTCAATCAAGTGGTACCACAAATATTTTATACTCAATTTTTTATTCAGATGCAAATAATGCTTATATAGTAGGTGCCGGTGGTAAAATTTTAAAAACAACCAACGCAGGGACTAATTGGACAACCCAAACATCAAGTGTACCTCAGGACTTATATTCTGTTTTTTGTGTTAATGCAAATACTGCATATGCTGCTGGGTTTAATGGAATAATTTTAAAAACCACCAATGCTGGAACTAATTGGACAACAATAGTAAGCGCAGGAACTATTTCTTTATATTCTTTGTACTTTACGGATGTTAATACAGGTTATGCGATTGGCAGTAGTGGGTTGATAAAAAAAACGACCAATGCAGGGACAAACTGGATTACACAAACAAGTAATACAAGTAATGCTTTATATGCAAGCTATTTTACAGATGCAAATACCGGTTATGCCGTAGGAGTATATGGGACAATTGTAAAAACTACTAATGCAGGTACAAATTGGGTAGGCCTTATTAGTGGAACTTCAAATACATTATCATCAGTTTGTTTTACTGATTTAAATACAGGTTATATTGCGGGAGATCTAGGTTTAATACTTAAAACCACTAATACAGGAACAAGTTGGTATTCACAATACAGTGGAGTTATTACTATTTTACGATCTGTTTCTTTTGCTGATTTAAACACTGGTTACATTGCTGGAAATAATGGTATAATTTTAAAAACCATAAATGGTGGTGTTTATATTAATGATAACATAACTACCAATAAAAACCAAGTAAGCATTTATCCAAATCCTTCTTATAATAAAATTACTATACAATTAAGTCAAAATGATTTGGAAAGCTTATCAGATAATAAATTGGTAATTTACAATGACCAGGGTCAAATGATAATGCAACAGGAAATAAATCAAATCGAAACAAATATTGATATTTCTACATTTTCACAAGGTATTTATACTGCAAAGCTTATTCTTAAAGATGGCAGTTCTATCAATAATAAATTCTTAGTAATAAAATAACGTATTTCAAAACAGATTATTCTTCTTGTTTAATTGTTTTATCACAAATATTCAAAATTGTTTTTTAATTTATATTTATTGTAAATTTCAATAATTTAAGTACAAATCTATCATTCTTCACAAAGGCTTCCTCCTATTAATTAATTAGAAGTTTGTATAATAACAAAAAACTTTTTAATATTGTCTAACTTTACATTTTATTGTAAATATTGTTTGATCATAATATGATTGCATTTGTTGTCAGATTTATTTATGCAAAAAAAAACAAATAAAAACACCAATCCTATCAAAGGCAAAAGCTCAAAAACAAAAATTAAACAAGTTGAAAAGCCTGTTGCAAATTGGATTTATTTTTTATTAATAAGTGTTGCCTTAATTATCACATACATTGCATTTGCACCCTCTTTAAAAAATGGATTTGTTAGCTGGGATGATGAAGGTTACCTTTTTGAAAATAGCTATATAATTAATTATGGATGGAAATCTACCAAAGCCATATTCAGTAATATAATTATGGCAAATTATCACCCTTTAACTATTTACGTGTATGCTACATTACACCATTTATACAAATTCATTCCCTATCCCTATCATTTGTTTAATGTTTTGTTTCATTTATTCAATGTATTATTGGTTTTTATTTTCATTAATAAAATAAGCAATAAGAACATTACAATATCTTTTGTTACCGCCCTGTTTTTCGGGTTACATCCTTTGCATGTTGAGTCTGTCACCTGGGTCTCAGAAACAAAAGACGTACTTTATACATTTTTCTTCTTAATTGGGTTGCTTTGGTATATTAAATACACTATTGCCAAACATAATAAAATATTAATATATTCACTATCGCTTTTATTCTTTATTTTATCCTGTCTATCAAAGGGAATGGCTGTTGTATTTCCTCTGATACTTGTTATTATTGATTATATTAACGGTAAGAAAATAAATATTAAAACACTTCTTAATAAAATTCCTTTTTTTATTGTTGCCCTTATATTTGGGATTATTGCAATTAAAGCACAGGCTACTGACAAAGGTATTTTTGACACATCTTCATTTTCATTTTTTGATAAAATCCTTTTGCCTATTTATGGCCTTTTATTTTACCTTGTTAAAATGATTTATCCGATAAATCTAAGTATTATTTATCCTTATCCTGTTAAAACGTCATCAATACTTCCAATAGAATATTTTATTTCGCCAGTAATACTGATTATATTAATTGGTTTAATTATTTATTCATTAAAATATAGCAGAAAAATTGCATTCGGGAGTTTATTCTTCTTCTTTTGCATATTACCAGTACTTCAGATCATTCCTGTTGGTATTTCTATTGCGTCAGACAGGTATTTTTATCTTTCATCCATTGGTTTGTTCTTTTTAATTGGTATAGGTCTTAACTATTTAATTGAAAATAAAGGAAAAGAGCAACCTATTCTCAAATATTTATCCTTTATTTTCTTGGTTTTTTCAACTATAGTATTCATTAATCTCACAAGACAAAGAACTATGGTATGGAAAAACACACTTACTCTTTGGCAGGATGTAATCCGTTTTGATCCGAAAATTGACAAACCATATTTTAATATTGGATTACAACTCGACAGAAATGGAAACATTGATAGTGCAATTGTTTATTATAAAAAAGCAATTATTTGCAATCCTAAAAATGTAAAAGCATTAAATAATTTAGGCAATCGTATGTATGATAAAAGGCTTTATGATTCTGCTTTTTTTTATTATAATAATTTAGTAAAAGTAGATTCTTTATATTATCCTGTTTATCATAATCTAGGAAACATTTATAGTCTTAGGGGCAATATTGACAAAGCAATTGAGTATTACAACAAAGCATTAACTTTAAAAAACGACTTTGCTCTTTCCTATTTTACTCTTGGAACTTGTTGGAATAGAAAGGGAGATTCTGTTAAATCAAATGAAAATTTAATTAAAGCTGCTCAATTAGGAAATAATGATGCTCAAAGCGTTTTAAAATCAAAGAATATCAAATGGTAAAAAACATCTGAAAACAGAAGATGATTATGAAATATAATAGAAAAATTTATATAATATATTCAAATTAAATCTTATTAATATGGACGAATTAGCAAAAAAAATAAATGAACTTGCTGAAAAGTATAAAGATTACACAGCAGCTAATCTTTCGAAGCTTGTAAAAATTAAATCAACCAGCATGAAAGAAAAAGAAGTTCAGCTGGAACTAAAACGCCAGATGGTAGAAGCTGGTTTTGACGAAGTAAAAATTGATGGATTAGGAAATGTATTAGGTAGAATAGGTAATGGTAAAAAAATTCTTGCTATTGATGGGCACATGGATACTGTGGATGTAGGTAATATTGTCAACTGGACATTTGATCCTTTTTCTGGTGAAATTAAAGATGGTTTTGTTCATGGTCGTGGAACTGTGGATCAGGAAGGCGGACCTGCAGCTTTTGTTACTTCAGGTAAAATACTTAAAGAATTGGGTTTTGATAAAGACCTGACCATTTATTTTGTGGGTAGTGTAATGGAAGAAGATTGTGATGGGCTTTGCTGGAAATATATTATTGAAGAAGATAAAATCAAACCTGATTTTGTCATTAGTACCGAACCTACTAACCTTAACATTTATCGTGGTCATCGTGGCAGAATGGAAATTAATGTAACCTTTAAGGGCATTTCTTCTCACGGTTCAGCCCCTGAAAGAGGCAAAAATGCCATTTACATGGCCTCCAAAGCCTGTCTCGAAATCGAAAAACTGAATGAGCGATTGAAATTTGATGAGTTTCTCGGCAAAGGTTCGGTTACCATTTCCGAATTTATTTCTGGCAGTCCTTCGCTATGTGCTGTTGCCGATTATGCAAAGATTCACCTCGATAGGAGATTAACTTGGGGAGAAACCAAAGAATCGGCTGTAAAAGAAATTGAAGAAATCGTAAAAGATATGGATGCAAAGGTTGAAGTTCTTTATTACGAAGAAAAAGCTTATACAGGACTCAAATATGGAATGGAGAAATATTTCCCCACTTGGAAAATTTCAACTGAAGATAAGATTGTAGTTACTGGCGTGGAAGTTTTTAAAGCATTGTTCCATAAAGAACCGCTGGTTGACAAATGGACATTCTCTACCAATGGTATTGCAACCAATGGAATGTATAAAATACCAACCATTGGTTTTGGACCTGGTAATGAGGTGCTTGCCCATGCACCTGATGAAAAAGTTCCTGTTAGCGACCTTGTTGCTGCTTCAGCTTTTTATGCTTTGTACGCTTTTATGATTGCTGAATAGCAGCAAATTAAACATATCACAAATAATAAAAAGGATAAAAAAAAGCGCCATAAAAAATTTTATGGCGCTTTATAAACAATTATTGTGGAGAATAACGGAAAGCCTTTTTTTGTTATTAATTACTTTTATTTCAATATATTAGTTTTGTCTCTTTGTCTCATTTCATTTTACTATGTAAATACTCTTTAACAAATGTTTCTAAAGAGTCTTTCATAATTTCCATATTTTTATTTAACTCTTTTATTTGTTCTCTCATTTCTTCCGATTGTTCCTTTATAACTCTGGTCCTATCCTCATATAACATAAGTTCATACATTTTCATTACATTTTCTGTAAGTAATTGCTTATCCTTTGCCAATACGCGACATTTAAGATAATAATCCAATGCATCCTTAAAATCGGGCATATACTTCTATTTATTATTTGTTTGCGTGCATTTTTATAATTATATCCTGAAGCTCTATTATTTTCTTTCTCGCTTCATCTAATTCCTTATGACATTTTACTTCATTCACACTTTGATTTATATTATTGCCATTCGCAATTATACTATGATCTACCCTATTATTATCATTCTTATTTATATTACCATAAATAGCTTGCTGTTCGTTCACATGACTATTGGTTTCTTCAAACCAATATAACATAGAAACTTCTAAAACAGTGCTTATTTTTTCCAAATTTTTAATTTTTATTTCAGTTTTTCCTGACAAAAAATCATAACAAGATTGTTTTGCCAGTCCAATTTTTTCTGCCAGCTCTGGAATTGCCATTTTTTTCTTATCTAATAATTGTTTGATTTTTAATATTATAGCTTCCATAATGAAAATAATTTAAAAAAAAGTAAGAAAAAACTTGACTTGAGTCAATTAATATATTATATTTGTTCCATCAAATTCTTATTATTTGAAATTACAAATAGAAAGTATTTAAACGGACAAATAAAATAATTGTTTCAAACAAATAAAAATGAACAAAATGGAAACACTAAAAGACTCATTGAAGCAAAAATTAACTGCTTTTGAGTGGGAAAATTTCGAAAAACTTTTAAATATAAGCAAGAAAAAACTTTCTCGTTTATTGAATGGGATTGATCATTATGAATTTTACCACATTAAAGTTCTTAGTGACATTTTAAGAATAGATCCTGAAGAATTGATCAATACCTATAAGATTAATAATAAGATCACGCTGGACGAACTTAAGGATTTAAAAAATAATTATGTATTACTTATTAAAAAACTTAAGAATGTTTAACGTCTTAAAAGATAGGATTATAATGATTAATCCTGATCATAAAATCATTGATAAGAAGAAAATATTGAAAGAGTTAAAAGATCTAGGACCAATATTTCAAATTATTCATTGCTTACCAATATGCCCTAATTAAATCATTATTCACTTAAAACCCTTAAAAAAATGGATTCAGAAATTTTAAAACAATTAATCGAAATCAGTAAAAACAAAAATGTAACTTATGAAGTTACAACAATTGGAATACATGAAGAAGATAAAAGAACAATAACTACTTTAAAAATTACTCAAGCAGTAGATTATAACAATGTTTTCGATGCTGCTGTAAATAAATTTGTACCTGTTATAAATGATATAATAGATCAATTAAAAACAGAAAAAGCACTTTAAATTATATAGCGAATCCGGATCCTCCGGGTTCGCTTTTTTATTAATTAATAATAGGAGACCGTACCCATGAACACCCCAGACAACAAAGCAAATTCAAAAAGTTTTATTCCTGAACACAGGGAACAAAACACCCCCCCCTAGAATATCTCATGTTTTGGATTATAGAAACTCCCAAAAGATGTGGAGCTAACAGAAGTATTAACAATTAAAAATATCATTATGGAAACCCTCACAATCATTTATATTCTTAAAATTATTGGATCCATTGTTTTAATCATTTTAGCAGCTTCTATTTGCTTTAGTTCTGTTTACTATTTTTTTAAATGCTACAATCAAGAAAAAACAATGGATATGCTATATGAAGAAATATCCGAACAAAACAAGCAATACAAAGAATTGCTTAAAATAAATGAACAAATAGAAGAAAAGAATATTGAATTAGAAGTAAAGATTTTAGAACTAGAATCTCAAATATCCAAATTACAATATATTAATAATGGATTAGAAAAATCAATAGGTTATTTTTCTATTGAAAAAGTTAAAGCTAATTGCCTTATAGAAGATCTCACCTGCAAACTAAACTCTTCGCGTGCTAAAATTTCTGTTCTATCTAAAAACATAAATATTCCTGAAAATGATCTGGTCGAATTTCTTTTAAAACATAAGAAAAAAGTAAGTAAAATTTATGTTCAGGAAGGCGAATTTCCTTCAATTACAAACTTCTGTCTTTATTGCGAATTTCCCATATCTGAAGAAAAAACTTTTTGCAATAAATCTTGTCAGGAACAATATAGAAAAAATAATTATAAACCAGCTCCAAATCCAACATCCTATGAGAAAATGTAATTGCAACCGCAAAGCCCGTGAAAAATCTAAAAGGACTTTACACGACATTAAAACAGGTAAAAAAAGAATAACCTTCAAAAAAGAGGAGAATAAAAATGAAATCTAATAAAAACCCTTTTAATGAATCATTTTTTAAGAAAATGAATGATTTTTTCGATAGTGAAAAGATTACTTATTGTATGGTTTCAAATACTTATGCAATAAGAACAGGATATATATCAAAAAGGCATAGCATTTTCTTAAATAAAATAGTTCCTAAAGATTATAGCTGGATATGTTTTTTACATATTGGAATGATTGAAATTTATAAAAAAAGCCCTATACAATGAAAACACTTTATAAAATAATTATCGGATTCTTTACCTGGTTGTTTATGTGTGTTCTCATCTTTCTGGCAATAGCATTTTATTGTTATGAATTAGATCCCAATTTATGGACAGAAGTACACCGGGGTATTTTCGGTTTACTCTGTATCGTTTCATTTATTACGACTATTAGCTTAATCCTGATAAATCCAAAGCAAAATGAAAAAGATTAATATATACACAATATTTGTAATATTCACTAAAACTTACTTTATAGCATTGGTTGTTATTGCTAGTTGTGTTATTCTCTTTTGTGTTTATTTGCTTCTAAAGTTCCTTTTAAAATTCTAACTATGAAAGTAATTGCAGAAAAAACCCACTTTGCAAACAAGGATTATATTATTTACAATGATATTGTAATTGATATTTATATAACAGAAAGCGGTTCTCGTATATTTTCTACAATTGGGCTAACAAATCACAATGTATTAGGTAGTAAAACTTTCAGATATGTTAGACAATATATTAATAATCAGTTTGCACTTAATCCACTTACAGGATCTCAAATTAAAAAAAAGTATTCATAAACCAAAACCCCCGTCAAAATGTCAGAAATAAATGAAACTCCCAGCATTACATTTTCAAATGAAACGGATCTGAAACTTTTGCTATCATTCACCAAACATGGGATTTTTCTTTATGAAAAATTCTTGGTTAAGGCAAAAGACGAAAGATGTGAGAAAGATTTTATTAATAAAATACAATCTGATATCAATAAAGGTAATTTAATCAAAGAAGCCTTAGAGCTTAAAATAGACAGATTTAACTTGGTTGCTGATCCTAAATAATTATTTCTATGGAAATCAACTATTAATTACAAAATCCTGAAGTTGTTTTTACCACCTTCAACAAAGCAATAACAATCAGTTATTACGATGCGCTTAAATTTTCGGTTGAAGAATTGCGAATAATTCAGGATAATATAAACAGAACTATTATGCCAAAAGATAACAAGATTACATATTTTTTTAATTCTGAAATTAAATACAACATCGTTTCAGAACTGTTTACTAAACTAAAAATTGAACAATCAATTTTAACCATCGAATAATGCAGGAAAAATATTATCTAAAAGTTAAGGATCTTCTTTTAAAAGTATTCAGAGTAAGAAAATATCTTATTCGTTGCAATACCGATAAAAAAGCCGTCACACTTACAGAAATTGAAATTCTTGAACAAGAATTATTATTGATCAATTCGCCAGCTCCTGCAGCAAAGTTTATTTTAAAACACTTTGACAAGTTGCTTTATTACATTCAACCCAATCAGAAAATATTTATCGAAACGCTTAACAAGCTTGCAATGGAAGCAAAAGAAATACTAAAAGAATGAACAAAAAAAAAGCCCTGGTTTGCAGCCCAGGACTTTTATATATTTTTTCTTAACCTTCACAAAATTAGTAATTTATTTTTAATAAACAAAATATTTTATGGAGGGATATACAAAATATAACAAAAAAACATTAGCTGCAAAATTAGGTATATCTGTTTATATCCTTAAAAAAGAACTGCAATATATGTTTGAGGATGAAGAGATAAAAAAAGAATTTGGAAAATACAGAAACAGATACTTTAAACCTTTCCAGATAGAGATTATAAAAAGAGAAACAAAACTATTCCCACTAAAATATGATTCCGAAAGAAACGATAGATCAGATAATTGAAAACTCCAAAATCTTAGACATTGCTCAGGATTTTATAAATGACTTAAAAAAATCAGGCACCAGCTTCAAAGGTACCTGCCCGATGTGTGGGGAGAAAAAACTAAATATTACTCCCACAAAAAAAATATTTAAATGCTTCCACAATTGCGGTTTCAAAGGTAATAATGCTGTTACCTTTCTTATGGAATCGCAAAAAATGGATTACCCAACAGCATTAAAATATTGCGCTGATAAGTATAATATCCCAATTGAAGAAGTTAAACAAAAAAAAGGACCTCAAAAAAAAGGAGGCGAAAAACAACTGTCCTTCAGAGATGTTCAGTTACAACTTTCAGGGCTTACAAACGCTGATCAGAAAGCAACTGTTAAAATAGATGAAAACACCCGCAAAGTAGTTGATGTTTTTGAATCCGGTACACTTGATCAATTTGGTCGAATTGTCCCCGGTGATGATATGATCATCTGGTATTTTGACTTGGATGGTAATCCGGTTTTATACCAAAAACAAAAATCAAATAAATTAGAACCCTTATTTCGGGTTCGCTGGCAAAATCCCGAACTACATCCGGACAAACAAGGTAAACCAGTAAAATATAAATCTCCTTTTGGTTCAGGTTCTCATATTTACATTCCTGAAGTTGTTCGCAAAGCATATAAAGAAGCCAGGGTTATAAAAAGGCTTTATATTCAGGAAGGTGAAAAGAAAGCAGAAAAAGCGTGCAAACATGGCATTTTTTCTGTAGGTGTTATGGGTATTCATTCTATTGCTTACAATGGAGTGTTACCAATGGAATTTCAACAATTGATAAAAACCTGTAGGATAGAAGAAATAGTTTTTGTTTTAGATGCTGATTACGATCAGATAAGAGAAAATGCAGGAATAAAAGAAAGGATAGAACAACGCCCCTATTCTTTTTTTAAAGCAGTTATTAATTACAGAGATTATTTCAAAAAGTTTTCAAACATCAGCATTTATCTCGAATTGTTTTTTGCAAACATTCTTACGAATGAAAAACATGATAAGGGTATTGATGATTTGCTTACCAATACATTGCCCACCCGTGAAAATGAACTTTATCAGGATTTTGAAACCGCCATCAATGATAAAGAAAACAATCACAAAGGAAATTTTGTTCAACTCTACAAAATAACAACCGCCCCCGAAAACAAAATTCAGGAATACTTTTGTATTGATAGTATCGAAAATTTTTGCAAAAAACATTTAGAAACCCTCAAACTATTACCCGAATTCTATTTTGGTAAACACAAATGGAGAATAGTTGAAGATATTCCCGAATTAGCTCAACCGCTAATGGACAATGAAATTTACTGGGAGCTAAACACCTGGACAGATGGAAAAGGAAAAGAACATAAAGACTATAGATTTGATTATGAAAATGCTTATAACTTCCTTAAAAACCGTGGTTTTGGTCGTATTCGTATGATCGATAACAAATTTATTTTTGTTCATATTATCAATAACATTATAAACGTAGTAGATAGCTTATATATGCGCGACTACGTGATGCAAATAACAAAAGAAATTGCACCCAAAGAAATCCGCAATATGCTTTACCGGGGTGGCAAAATGTATTTGGGTCCCGATTCACTTTCTAATATTGATTATGTTTTTCCACAATTTATACAATCAGAAAAAACAGCGCAGCATATTTTTTTTAATGAAGTGTATTGGAAGATCACAGCTAACAAAATTGAAGAGCAATCTATAAACAACCTTCAAAATAATGTTTGGAGCGATAAGGTAAAAAATGTAAAAGTTTCACTTATAAGTGAAACTCTTATTAAAATAACTCCGATCGATGCAGATTTTATAAATGAGTTGCCTGCAGACAAAAAACAAGAGTTTGCTGATAAAATTGGTCAGTATGGTATCGATCTTTCTGATAATGCCAAAAATTGTCATTTTATTAAATTCCTGATCAATACCAGCGATTTTTACTGGCAAATGCATTTAAAAAATAACAAAGAACCATTAGATAAGGATTATAGAACTTTAACAGAAATTTTAGAAACAAACCTTCATTTTGTTTCCAAAATTACAGCCATAGGTTATTTGCTACACAAACACCGCGACCGTTCATGTGAAAAGGCTGTTATAGGGATGGATGGAAAAAATTCTGAAATTGGTGAAAGCAACGGAAGATCCGGAAAAAGTTTATTGGGTTATGCCATTGGTAATATGATACCTCAGGTATATATCCCCGGTAAAGAAAAAAATTTAACAGAAGACCGATTTCTGTTTGAACAGGTAAACGAAAAAACAGATAATATCTTTATAGATGATACCCGCCCAAACTTTGACTTTGAATTTCTTTTCCCGGTGATCACGGGTATAATGCTTGTTAATGCCAAAGGTGATAAAAAATTTAGTTTACCCTCTCACTTAGTGCCAAAAATTTATTTAACAACCAATCATGCAATAAATGGCAATTCAGGATCATTCAGAGACAGACAGGCATATATTTGTTTTTCTGATTATTACAACGAAAACTATAAACCAATTCACGATTTTGGCCTTAACTTTTTTGATGAATGGGAAGCTGATCAGTGGAATTTGTTTTACAATTTTATGGCTTTTTGCCTGCAAACCTATTTCAAATTAGGCTTGGTTTCTCCACCTATGGAAATTGTGGAAAAAAGAAGATTAAGACAATATATAGGTGATGAATTTATCACCTGGTGCAATGAGTTTTATGGCACTACCGATGATGATGATCCGCAAACTACTTTTGGAGTCAACATAAACATACCCATACCCAGAACTGAAATATTCAGTAATTTCCAAAGCAAATGCCCAGCTTTAACTAAATGGGTGAAAGCAAAGAATTTTAAAGATAAATTAAAAGCCTGGTGCAAATATCGGGACCTGATTTTTAACCCCCACGGCGAAAAAGAAAAGGTAGGTAAGGACAATAAAAGCGGTGGGGTGGAATATATGATAGTTGGTAATAACAAATTTAATTCTAATGTATTATGAACTCAAATATAACTATTACAGTAATGAATTTTAAAGAAGAAATTTTTTTTATAAAATTTAATGCATTAATGCGCAAAAGTCATTTTATTAAAGGTCTTAAAAGAAGAAGTTTTTTCTTTTCAAAAGATACCATTGAATTTTATAAAGAACAAAGTATCTACTATTTCAATTTTGTTCGAGAACATAAAGTAGTTTATAAACCAAAACCACAACGTTTTGAACCTAAACAAACCATTCAACCGAAAAGCAATTTACAATCCAAATGGAAAAGAAGCCTAATAAAGTCTTTTAATAGCAAATAATTTTAACCTTTTAAAAATAATTATATGAAACAAGGAATGGGTTCACACCAATCAACAAAAATGCTAAATGATGAATGGATTACACCGAAACATATTTTTAACGGATTGGGGCATTTTGATTTAGATCCCTGCGCTCCTCTAAATCCTCCTTATAAAATCGCAGATGTGCATTATAGCAAAGAAGAAAATGGATTAATAAAAAATTGGTTTGGTAGAGTTTGGCTTAATCCTCCATATGGAAATGAAACTGCTAAATGGCTGAATAAATTAAGTGTTCATCAAAATGGCATTGCTTTAATATTTGCTCGTACAGAAACAAAAATGTTTTTTGAACATGTATGGAATAAGGCTAAAGCAATTAAATTTATTGAAGGAAGATTATTTTTTCATTATGTTGATGGAACAAAAGCAAAATCTAATTCTGGAGCTCCTTCAGTTTTAATTGCATATGATTATTATAATGCAGGAATTCTAATAGATTCTGAAATACCTGGTAAACTTATATTTTTAAATAATAAATAATTAAAATCAAAAACCCTATGAAAGCAGTCAATTATAAATTTAAAAAAAATTCGGATACAGTAGTTAAAGTCCGCAAAACCAAAAGAAACGAACCCTGCCCCTGTGGATCAGGAAAAAAATTTAAACATTGTTGTTTAGATATGAAATATTAATTATTAAACCCCGATCGTATGAACAAAAAAGTTATTTCTGAATTGAAACTCTTATTATTTCCACTATTATTTCAGTTATTCTTATTTTATATATATAGTATTATTCCATCGTGGTGTTTTATTCCATGGCTTGTAGCCTTGCAAATTTCAATAATCTGTTGGTTAATACACTTCTTATATAATAAAATATATTCTTTTAAATTAACTATTGTTTTTGCTTATATCATATTAATTACTTACATAATTGATGTAATCATAGAAATAATTAAAATTATTAATAATATTCATTTATAAAACCCCGATCGTATGAACAAAACAAATATAGAATGGTGCGATTACACCTGGAACCCTATAGTAGGGTGTAAAAATGATTGTTACTATTGTTATGCTAAAGAACTCCATAATATGAGACATTTAGCATATTGGGATGGTAAAAAATTACCCGAACAATATAAAAAACTATTTAGCGAAATACAATTCTTCCCGGAGCGTCTCAAAAAACCTGCAACGCTAAAAACCCCTTCAAAAATATTTGTAGGATCTATGGCTGGTATTTTCGAACATTCAACTTTGTTTGAAGGAAAAGTTCAAGGTATGATCAATGAAGTTTTAAATACCATCAAACTTAATCCCCAACATACTTTTATGTTTTTGACAAAAAACCCCTGGGGTTATGAAAATTATGAATTTCCTGAAAACTGTATGCTAGGACTTACGATGACCAACGGATACTATGAAGGGAAACTTATTTTTTTCGCTAATAATATAAAAGGTAAAAAATTTTTAAGCCTGGAGCCTATAACAGAAACTTTTGAAAATATTGATTTTATGCAGTATTGCGACTCCATAGAACAAATAATAATAGGAGCTATGAGTGGCAAAGATAAAATTATACCTCAAAAACATTGGTTTGATTGCATAAAACATCCTAATATTTTATACAAGAATAACATTAAAAAATATTTATAATTATTAAACTCCTAATTATATGAGTAAAATTGGTCAAGATTTATATTTAAAATTTGGTGAAGCTTCTTTATTCGTAGAAGAAAATCCTATTGATTCTGCTGTTTTTAATCTTAATAAAACGTATCGTTATTGTCTTATAAGGACATGGGATAAAAGCAAACCTTTTGTTATGTTCATAGGTTTAAATCCATCAACTGCTGATGGAATCAATAACGATGCAACAATAAGACGTTGTAAAACTTTAGCTTTCAATCTTGGTTATGGTGGTTTGTATATGCTCAACTGCTTTGCATTTATTTCTACTGATCCCAAAAAACTTGTTTACGATCCTGAATTGATTGAAAGAAATAACGACTGGTTAGAAACAATCTCAAAAAAATGCGCTGATGTTGTTTTCTGCTGGGGCAATTTCAAGATTGTAAAAGAAACCAAAAGAGACCAGGAAATAATTAAAATGTTTCCTGATGCTAAAGTATTAGGGCTTAACAAAAATGGAAGCCCAAAACATCCGCTTTATATGCCTTCCGATACCAAGCTTATAAGTTATAGTGATGCAATAGAATTACAAATGCAGTACTATAAGATTATTAAATTACAAAATAAATAAATGAAATATCCCGGACAAAAAAACATACCTGGACTGATCCAAAAGATAGTTAATGAAATTCCTTATTGTTCAGAATTTTATGAATTATTTGCCGGCTCAGCTGCAGTAAGTCGTTTTTTATCTGTACTCCCTGGCGTAAAAGTTAAATTTTACTTAAATGATATTTCACCGGTGGTTACAGAAAAAAATAGCTGTACGGTACCTAAAGATAAATTTATCTGTACCAGCTGTGATTATTTTGAGTTTTTTCAAAAATATCTGTACGCTCCGGATCCTACAGACAAATTTATTTTTTTAGATCCTCCTTATTTGCATTCAACCCGGCCTGATAATACTGCTATTTACGATTTTGAAATGACAGAAAATGATCATATACAGTTATTAAAATCTGTACAAGATCTAAAAATAAATACAATGATCATTCACCCGGTTTGCGAATTGTATGAAACTTATCTGAAGGACTGGCGATATCATACAGTCAAAATAAGATACCATCAAAAACTTAGTATCGAAAAATTATATATGAATTATGAAAAACCTTCTAAGCTACTTACCACATCTTATTTAGGTATAGATTGCTGGGACAGACAAAGAATTAAACGCAAAGGAGAAAGAATTATAAACAAAATTAATAATCTCCCACCCCACGAAAAACAATATATCCTTGAACGAATTAAAGAAATTAAATAACCCTTAAACCCCCCGACATTATGAACGAATTAAAACAAGAAAACAACATAATAATAAGACAGCTCTCATGGAAGCAGCCTTTTGCGTCTCTTATGCTGCATGGCAAAATTGAAACAAGGAGATGGAAAACTAATTACCGGGGGCTTGTGCTTATTTGTGCCAGCAAGCAATTATATAGTGAAGATGTATTGGAAAGCATTTCAGGCCATAATCAAATTATAAGAATTATAAATATGCTCCATCCTATCAATCTTGAAGATACATTAGGAAAAACAATTGCAGTAGGTAATTTGGCAGATTGCAGACCAATGCAACCAAGCGATGAAGATAGCTGCTTTGTTAAATATTATCCCGATCTGTTTTGCCATATTTACGAGAAAGTAAGGCCTGTAAATCAAATCCCCTGGAAAGGTTCTCAGGGGTGGCGAACCCTTACTGAAGATCAAAAAAAATTATTGCATTATGTAGATTGGCAACCTTTTTTTTAAAATATAAACATTAAAATTATGGAACTATATTTAGATCCTGTTTTTAAGAAAAAAAACAGATACAAAATTATATGGACAGAAGAAATGCTTAAAATTCTTTCTGAAAAGTTTGCAACCACTTATAATAAAGTACTGGCTAAAGAATTAAATGTTTCCTGGCGTTCATTGATCAGAAAAGCAAGGGAACTTGGACTTGAAAAAGAACCAAATTTCCTTGATAAAAATAGATCGGAAATTTCTAAAATGGCAGTAAAAGCACACCCACCACATCCTTTTAAAGGAGTTAAAGGCTGGAGCGTTCCCAATAGCGAAAATACCAGATTTGAAAAAGGCTGCTTATCAAATATGCATGATCCTGAAATAGTTAAAAAAGTTCACGAAAAAAGAAATAAAACTATTAAAACTGAACGTATTCGCATACGCTACGGATTACCCAGGAAAACAAAATTGAAGTTAAACTTTTAAAATATAAACCTTTAAACAATTAAAAATTATGAACGAATTAACTGTTGTTAGAGAAAATTTAATGAATATAGAAGGTTATAGTGGTTATTGTGGTGAAATGGAAAAATGTACAAAAGGAATGCCACGGACAAAGTGGAATAAAGAAAAAAACCAATTTACTTGTGATTGTGGCTGGATAAGTAAATATCCTGATGATTTCATTCAACGCTATAAAAAACGTTGGAATAAATAATTTAAATTATAAACCTTAAAACAATTAAAAATTATGAACTGGATAAAATATAAAGGCTATTCTGATGATGAAACATTCAAAGCCGGTACCTTGCTTAAACTTATGGATGATAGTTTAATAATGCTTGGTGACGCAAATCTTAATTTAGGTAATTGCGATTGTTGCCATATTACTAAAATAAAATTATATTGCAATGACTTTACAGAAGAATGCAATTACATTAAAGAAAATGCAAACAAGCATCCTTTAAATGAACATATCAATTTCAGATCACTTCTTAAAAAATATATGGACTATATAGATGATGAAGGAGGTTCTAATTATACATCTAGTGTTCGGTTGGAAGCTTGTTTATTTAGCAAAGCTGAAATCGATTATTTAAAAGAAATTGGTAAAATAAATGATATAGTAAAATAAATTTTATTTTCTATCTGTTTTTAATTTTATTCTTTAAATTTGTTCATTAAACATTATTAATTAATTTAAATCTAAACCATTATGAAAAAAGTAAACATTATTTTTTTAGCATTAATATTTATTAGTGCTATTGTTACAACCTCTAGTTGCAAAAAAGAAAAAACAAAAGGATGTACAGATAAAGATAGTAAAAATTATAGCTCAGCAGCTGAAGAAGATGACGGTTCATGTCAGTATGAAGGAAGTATTGTTTTTTGGTATAATCAAGCAACATCTACAGAATTAGTTAATGATGGGGCAATTACTTTAACTTATTATGTCGATGGAAAACTTGTAGGTTCATCTGCAGCTAATGTTTATTTTCCAAATGCTCCTGAATGTAGCCAAAATGGGTCTATAACTGTTACTAAAGATTTAGGTAGTACAAAATCAAAATCTTTTTCTTATAGTATAAAAGATCAAACAGATTGGGAATATTTTAAAGGAACAATTACGTTTGAAGCTAATACCTGTATGAAAACACAACTAAGCAACTAAAAATTTTTTAAATTTATCTTGATTTTTTATTTATTTGTTGTATATTTGTATCGACTTACAATTATTAATAAAAATGAAAGAATTTTTAATTTATAACCAGCTCAGCATAGGTGCAAGTCCTATTCATTCCTACATTAGTAGTTGTGAGTCACCAGAGCTGGTTTTTTTATTTAACTTAATCTTTTTCAATTATGACTCACAACGAAAAAGCCAAACATCTCAAAGATATTGGCAAAGCAATTCAAAAAATTATGGCTATTGATGGTATTACCATTTCTGATAGCGAAGCGCTCTCAATCGAAGTTAATTCTTATTACATCTTTCCGGGCGAACAAATTGACATCGATCTCAATCTTACCTTAAAAGATAATACAAACAATCCGTTTGTGTTAAACAATCCTGTTAGTAAACATTTTTTAAATTGGGCAGACAAAACCCTTAAAGCTGAAGAAACATACAATGTTTTCGAATTGTGGAAAGATTTCCCAGCTTCAGCTGATGAAAGAAGTTTCAAAGAAGAGCTTATTAACTACTTTAAACTCAAAGAAATTAAATTCTTTTTCGACAACATTGGTCTCAAAGAAACTGTTTGCATTTTAAAGAAAGGAGGTTCAAAATGAGTAAAAACATCAATCAGCAAATTCCTGTTAATATTAATGGGTTGATGCTAACTCCCAGAGCTATAGAAGTGCTTAAAAACATGCAGGATACTCCAAAGGATGATATTTACTGCATTATCGAAATCATCCGCAAAACTTGTAGCGATCCTGATCGCTCAGAAGAAGCAGCTTATCTTTGGTGGTTGTACGATCTGCTTAAACAACTGGATATAAATAAAGAGATTGTATAGCTTATTATAACTGAATTATTTATTTGAAAATCTTAATCAAAGTTAATAATTCTCCTACCCACAGCAAGGTCAAGTGCTTTGCATTTATTCAAAAAAATTAAAATAAAGGAGCTGCTTTCAGTTCCTTTTTTTTTTAATGATTCCATTAATTACGCTTCCATTTCATTACGTCTGGGTATTCGTTCCTTTACCCGCTCCATTTCATTGACGCTCTTTAATGGCATCACCAAATTTTATAATGTATCTGCAGCACCTTTATTTTAATTTTTTTGACCTAAAACCTTGCTTCTCCCCTCCCACATTATTGGTATTTGCTTAAGATTTTCAAATAAATAATAATAATTTAAATTTTAAGCTATGAAACTACATTATTTTATTAATTGCGAAAGCATTCCCGAAGCTAAGCAACTGTACAAAACTTTAGCTTTGTTACATCATCCCGATCGGGGTGGCGACACTGCAACCATGCAAGCCATCAATGGGGAGTTCGAATATTTTGTAAATGAGTACTCCCGGGTGTATAATTCTGATCAGGAATCAAAGGCAGAAACTTTTCTTTACCAGGATGTGATCAACTCCATTATTTCCTTTAATATCACCATTGAGTTGATAGGTAATTGGATATGGGTTTCGGGCAATACTTACGAATACCGGAAGCAACTAAAAGGCTTAGGCTTTCTGTTTGCTCCAAAAAAAGTGATGTGGTTCTATCGTTCAGAAGAGTTTGCTACACGTAACCGCAAAGAGATGGATATAGATTCCATACGTGCAATACATGGCTCTCAGGTTATCAATAACAAATCAAAGCAAAATCAATTGCCTTTCTGATTTTTCAGAAAGGCATCTGTCAACATCACCCTTGCTTTGCAAGGTTGATACCTTATATTTTTTTCCGAAATTTTTCGGATTTTTCCCGCCCCCCCTTCAATTCTGAAAGAATATATTTGGTACAAGAGAACAACGGATTTTTAAACCAACAAATTAAAACCCAGTGGCATATATACTATATTTATTATTTATATATTTTTTTTCTTTATTGACTTATATAAAAATAGTAAAAGAACAGTACAACAGAACGTACTAATGTACTGTGCTTAAAATCAGTTTATTGCTCCGTACTTTTTGCGCACTTTTTTGCACTATTGCACAAAAATTTTTATAAATATTTGATTGTCAGAAAAATTTTACTTTTTTAAAAATACAGTTCTGTTGTACAAAAAAAAAGACAATTTCTACCAAGTCACCTTATCCAAAATCTTAAATTTATTTTTACACTTTATTAAACAAAATTTTAAAAAAAAATTATAGAAATGGATTTATATCTTGACTGCGAGTGGTTTATCCCTAATAAATTATTTTTGATTGGCTATTGCTACAATCAAACTTCTTTCAATCAGCTGTATGAAGATACGCTCAATTTGCAAAATCTTGTAAATATGTTTTTGCCGGTTGATGGTTTCGTTTATTTCTATGGTCCCGATATTGCGATCATAGAAAATTATTTTCGGGTAGACGTTCGCCACACAAAAAAATGTATCAACCTCATAAAAGTTTTCAGGCGCTACGAACCTAATCTTAGTTCTTACAAATTAAAATGTTTGGAGTGGCACTACGGAATTGAAAGAAAAACAGAAGCTTACAAAGCAAATATTTTTACTTTTTTGCACGATTGGTACAATCCTGAGAAAAGAAAACAAGCATTGTTGTATAACAAAGAAGATGTAATCAACCTGATGAAAGTAAAAAAAATGTTCTATTCCGATCACGAAATAGTTAAAAAAGATCTCACCGATATGCTTTTAAAGTAATAAAAAATATTACTTAATATATAGTATCCTTTTTTTAAGGTTTTTTTATCCTTTTTGGTACTTTTTTTTAGTATTAATATTTTTTATTGTTTTTAATATCAATTATTTAACTTTTACCCTCCTTTTTTCAATTTTTCCCTTCTGCAAGGTTTCACCCGAAATAAACAAAAATACATTAATGTAAAACTACATTAATATAGCTTAACAAAAATAAATAAGAGTAAACGAAAGTAAAAACGCCATTTTTACTGATTGTAGTTTTGTATTCGATTATTATTAATAGAAATAAACAAAACAAAAAATTTAATCAGTATGAAAAACCTAAAAGCATTTCTGTCCATAATCTTATCATTATTTAATGGTATGTACAAAATTATGAAAGATGTTGTAGTTCCTGCAATCTCTTTTATTCAGTTCATCAAATCGCTGATCGATGATAAAAACTTCAAAACAGCCAAAAACGCCAAAAAAGATGAAGATTTCAACTTTATAGAGTGGCTTATCGAAAAACTTGGATGGACCGAAACAATGGTTAAAAAGTTTGTAGATGCTTTTATGGTCTCTATAAAAATACTATTACCAGACATTGTTACTGCTGATACTTTTTTTGAAGCATTACGCGAATTCATCGGATACTTAAGAACTCTTGGAGATGCGCAAAAAGCTTTTCTATTTTTCAAATTAGCTTCTATTATGGTTATTCATTTAGTTCCCGAAAAGAAACTAAAAGATACAGAAGCTGATTTTATGGTGCAACTGGCTTACACCAAATTAAAATTAACAGATAAGATCTGATCAATACAATTATTTATTAATTAAAAAATCAATACAATATGAAAAAGTTATTTTTATTATTGTTTGCAATAAGTCTCTTATTCGCAACAAATACACAAGCACAAAGCCCCACGCCCAAAGTTGGTGAAGATTGGCAGAAAGTTTTTTTCTACAAATACTCAATGGCCACTACTACCAAATCTGTAACGCTTGACTTTTACCCTGATCAGAATATTGCATATCTTCAAGTACAAGCAGATTGGTATAGCATGACAGGCGATTCTGCGCAAATAAAAATATATCCGAGTGCCAATGATAGTTTTCCTAATTCCACACAAATAAATACTCTTAACACTTTAAAGTGGAAAAATGGCAATGGTACTAATATAACGAAATGGGATAAAATAGATGTTTCAAAATATCCTATTCGAAAAATTAAAATTACACTTGATACACTCACGGGTATAACAACCGGAAATCTCACCCTTACAGTCAAACCATATTTTAAATAGTTCTTGTTCATAATGTCTCAACGGTCGGCACCGGAAAGCTGCTAGTTTGCGTCTCTGGCAACTACAGCTTCTCCCGGTGTTATTCTAAAACTAAAAAAAACAAAATGGGAAACACGGTAAGAAATATTATAATTGGTGGTGGCGTAGTTGCGTTGGGTATTTACTTAAAAAGACTATGGAACATTAAAAACGCTTCCGACAACATTAAGTACCAAATTATTAATGTTGGCAAACCAACTATAACAGGAGGTCAATTAAAAT
Organism: Marinifilum sp.; assembly: GCA_020718065.1. Lineage (GTDB taxonomy): Bacteria > Bacteroidota > Bacteroidia > Bacteroidales > CG2-30-32-10 > CG2-30-32-10. The sequence continues at coordinate 28,748 of DYDE01000008.1, forward strand.
TAGATGTTGTACTTGCATTCACCAATCCCACCAACCAACCTGTAGATTTAGAAACCATATTTCTTGATGTTTCTTTTGCTAATGGAACTCCACTGGCATCAGTAACAAAAACAAATTTTGGAGTAATACAACCAAACAACAGAACTTATATAACGCTGCCAATAGAAACCGGTAATCTTACTTTTTTATCAGTAATGAATTTAATAAACCTTATCCGCAATGGGGCACAAGGTTATAAAACTTTATTCATAAAAGGAAATTACAGGGCTGAAGGTTTCCTGCAAACTATTGAAGAAAACATTGATCTTTTTTAATATGAACAATTTAGGAGCTACCGAAGTACTTGCAATATCCGCTGAAAAAACAGACGGGTACAATGCCAGTTTCGAGGCAATCAACTTTAATGGTTTCACTCCTAAATATAAAATACTTAACAACTATTCTCACCTGATTGAACCCGGCGATTTTTCAAAAAAATTCAACGGAAAAGGTTTGGAAGTAACTTTCAAAACCATTCCTGCTGATATTTTAAAATACAATTACCAGGTTAAGAAATTAGCAAACCATCTTAAAACAGGTAACTACAGACAAGATGGTTTTAATGTATGGCATTGGCTAACAACCAATATCAAATTTAAAAATGATGCTGATGGCATAGAAGAATTGCGCACGCCTGCAGGTAGCTGGCGCGATCGTTTTTCTGGGATTGACTGCGATTGCTATACGATTTTCGCCTCTTGTTTATTAGTACAAATGGGTCATTATCCCATTTGCAAAGTTGTTGCTTTTCCTAGCAACGATCCATTAAAAGCCCCTTCATTTTCACACATTTATGTTTTATTAAATGAAATAATTCTGGATCCGGTAATGAAAACTTTTAACCTGGAACCACCAAACATTGTTAAAAATCATAAAATCATGATAGCAAATTATACCCTTAACGGGCTCAACAATATTAATGGAGATACAAATTACCAAGCATCTCCATTCGAAACCGAAGTAGCTTCAAATTTAATGAGCTATATCAACGGGCAAACTAATAAAATTGCCAGTGGAAAATTCAATGCTATGGATTTTTCGAACCTCAAAAAGGCTCAATATTTATTATTCATTAATCCATTGCCTGAACGTGAATTGATTGCTGAACTTTTAGCAACCCACGTGAAAGATTTTCACAAAAATGGATCTATGCAATTTTACAATCCAGAAATAAACGGATTGTTATACGGAAATCCATTAGGAGCTTTAAATGGAACTGCTGAAGTAAGTGAAGAAACCAACGAAGAAATTGAACGCATTGGTCAGATATTCGATATTATTGATGATGCTTATGAAAGCAATGATCTTGGTAAACTTAAAAATTTTTTAAAGAAAATTGCTCCTAAAAATGTTATCAAAAAAGTAAAAGAAGTAAATAAAAAAATTGTTACCAAAGTTAAAGCCGTAACCAAAAAAGTTACAGCCACTATTAAAAAGGTAGCAAAAAAGGTTTTGGTTACTTACAATCCTGCATTCGCAATTCCACGGGCAGCTTTTTTGGTTTTAGTAAATCTCAATGTTTTTAATCTTGGTTTCAAACTTAGCTTAGGTTATTTAACCTTAGAACAGTTTGTAGCTGATGGCGGTGATGCAAGTGAATATCAAAAATGTGTTGACTCAAAAAATAAAGCTGAAAAACTTTTTGAATTAGTTGGTGGTAGCTTATCTAAGCTTAGACAAGCCGTAGAAAAAGGAAAAGCAAGAAAGGCCAAAAGAATTGCAAAAAAGACTGTTCGCAAAGCAAGAAAAGGTGGCGTTAGCGGTTTGGGTTTGTATGGTCTTGGTGTTACAGGAGCTGAAGAATCAGCAGCTGCAGTCGCAGCCAGTTCAACTATTTGGGGCAAAATTCTTGGTTGGTTCAAAAACATCAACTGGAAAAAATTAGTTGGCAAACTAGGAAAAAAAGTTGCTGAAGGTCCAACCGAAGAAGAGGTTATAGATGATCAGGAATTAAACGCTGATGGAAGTGTTCCTGAAGAATTACAATCTGATTATTCTTCAGGTAGTGGTTCTGGTATGCCAATTTGGGGATGGGCTCTTATTGGTGTTGGTGTGTTGGGAGCTGGTTATTTAATGTTAAAAAAATAAAGTTATGGTACGAGCAAATGAAGCTGTAAGAAGCAATAAAGCCATAAAGCCTAAAGTAAATATCCCTGGTTTAAAACCAAATATTTTTAAGCTTTTAGATAAATCAACTCAGAATTCGAAAATTAATCCTGGAACAATTTTACCGGGTAAAGGTGGACCGGATCCTGATCCTAATGCAACTACTCCTGAAAATGATGTTAGTTATGATGATCCTTCTAAAACTGAAGATACTTCATTTGAGGAAGAAACCCCAACGAAAAAAACACCATGGGGTTGGATAATTGGATGCGTTGCCGTAGCTGGTGTTATTGGGGCTTTTGCTCTTAGTGGTAAGAAAAAAAGAAGAAAATAAAATTTTTAAATATTAAATAATATTCATCTAAAAATCACAAATTATGAAAAATAAATTTCTTAAATCCATGAAAGATGTAAAGAAAACTGGCGTTAATAGCGTTGTAGATTCTTTAATTCGTTCGGGGGCTGCAGTTGGTACCGGTATCGGTTCAACATTGCTAGGCAATAAATTATCAGAAAAAATTCCGATGATCGGAAAAATAAAAGGACCTGCTTTGTTTGGTCTAGGAATGCTCGGTGAAGTATTCTTAGGTAACTCAAAAATGAAAGCTGCAGCTGCAGGTATCTCTACCTGGGGTGCTATCGAAACAACTCATATGTTGTTGCCTGATGCTCAAAAAGAATTATTATCATTTGATAATGCAACTGTTATTGCTCCTCCAACAACAACTACTAATGATGTTCCTGATAACGCAAATGGCGTTACTGGTTTTGGTAGTATAGAAGATTGGAATAATGCTTATCGTATGGCTGAAGAAGCTGCTGGGCAAAATTCTTCAGTTAATGGTACTAATGGAACTGGTGAAAATCCAGATTTATCTAAAATAGTTTAATCTATTTAACTCAATCAAACATAATTAATAAAATTTATAAATTTTAACAACTAAAAAAATGGAAAAAGAAGCTTTAATAGTAGGTATTAATGGTACCGCCTTAAGTGCTGCAGTCGTAAATTCAGATATTAACGAATCTGCAAAAGATGTATTAAAACGCAATGCTACTGGTGAAGAAATGTTAATAGCAAAACGTTATGCTGCTAATGTTCAGAAAAAAACATATTCTGACAAATATCTAACCAGATCTCAACTCTTTATGGGAGTTAACCAAAATGAACTAAAAAATGAAACCCGTGAAAAATGGAACAACGGCGAAATAGTTCTTGATGATGCTTATTTTTATGTTCGTAAAGCAATCGTAGGTGGTTCTAATGTTATTAATGTTTTTACAACCTCCATGGATATGGAAGCCGGTGTTACAAACATTGACAAACAAAAACTTGAAGATTATGTAAATTTAGCTCTATCTCGTATGGAGGTTAATTACGATCAAAGCACAAGCATAACTTCAGTAAAAAAAGCTGAATTTGCTCCATTATCAGCATCTAATAAAGATACTGCTTTCTTAAACGGCGAAATCGAAGTAGTTGTTGGAACTCAAAAAATTTGTTCTATTCCTATCATTCAATTTCAGGAAGGTATTGAAAATTTAAACTGTCCACAAAACGGAGTAAACTTCAAACAACCAAAATTGATAAAAGAAAAAGAAACCATTCAGATTAATATTGTTATCCCACAAGGAGAAACAATGGCAACCAATGAAGCTGGTACGCTTTATCATTTTGTAGAAATAGTTCTACGTGGTGCAAAAACCAAATTAAGAAACTAATTAATTTCTTATCTCACAGGCTTATTCAATAGCCTGTGAGTATTTTCAATTTTTTATTCAAATCTTTTATAGTCATGGAAAATAAAAACAATGCAATAAACTACATTTTTGGTAAAGCAAAAATTCAAATCCTAAAATGTACAATTCCAGGAAGCAGCCCTGCAGGAAATATTACCTTCAGATTCGACTTAGATACTGACTATGAAAAATGTACAGGTTTTGCAATCGCTAATAAAAATACAACTTTTGTAGGTTTTAATAATGATTTATCCATTGAAAATCAAAATGGTACTTTTTTAAATCCTACCAATTTTGATTTTTTAAACAGAACAATTTCTGGTATCAATCAGGAAGATAGATATTGGAATTGTTATATTCCTGCAAGAGGTAGAAGGGTATCAGTTCACTTAGATCATAGTGGTGTAAGCGCAGTAGATAAAGTTTTTTATATTTTATTCAGATTAGAAAATAATGTACCTGTTCCTCAATTTGAATATAACCTACAACAAAAATTATTAAACTTTACACCTACAGAGGCTCAAATGCCATATACTCAATTAGATTATATTTATTTTGACAATTCATATAATGAATGTATAGGATTTCAAACAATTAATATTGCAGGTGATGACAGTACCGGAACATTTCTGAGAACTTCACAATATGCAACAACTTTTAATGATGGTGATAAAATCTTATTAGAAGATTGTAATAATCTATTTCCAGAAATAGATCAAACGGTATCGATCAACAAAAGTGCTTTTCCATTAAATTTTAATTCGATGAATAAAACCATCAGAATTAAAACATATATGGAAGCATATGTTACACCTGCGCCAGCTACTTACAACTTAAATAATATAATAGTTTTTATTTTAAAGAGACCTTATAGAGCATAAAAAAATGGTAAAAGAATTTATAAAAAACCATATCAATCCAAATACATTTAATGATTATAAATTAAACAATGGAGTTTGGACATTGGCTGAGTGGCAAAGTAATGCGCTTGGTAATAATCCTTTTGATATAGGCGATTCTCTTTATTTCTTTTATTATTTTCAAATGATCGGTATTATTGACAATGTCAATGACCTTTCTAAAGGTATTGCTATCATAGTTAATGATAGAACAAATACCCAAAGAGTTGACTATAAAAATCGTGTTAAATATACCTCTATTGATGGGGCTTATATAGCAAGTTCTGATTTTATTTCATTACACGAAAAAAGTGTAAAAATAACAATCCCTTCAGCAAATGTGTTTTCTGAAATCATTCAGGGACATATTGCTTATTATTCTTTAACAAAATTATAAACGACCGTATTATGTTAAAATTACCAGATATTATAGAATTAATAAAAGTGAACCAAACCCCGGCTTGGACACTTTATGCAAAAGCAACTCCATATGCAACTACCAAAGAATATAAAGGAGTTTTTGCACCGGAGGACAATGAAGAAGAAAGTATCGAAAGAGCTATAAAAAGACTTGAAGAGCACACCGCCTTTTTAAAAAACGAAACTGTCGATCATTATATTATAGAACTTAAGTTCAAAAAGAAATCAAACGGAAGCAGTGTACTAACTTATAAATTCGTATTAAACGAATCTGCAGCTAATAATTCTCAACCTCAAAACCAATCATTAAATGGTATGAGTAGCCCTGAAGGTTATATTACTTTAGGCCAACTGGAGGCAATACAAAAAACCGAAAGGGCACTTGGTAAAGTAGAAATGAAAGAAGCTTTACTTGCAAGAGACAGAGCTGATTTTGAGCGTTACAAACAAGATGAAAAAGCAAAGATCGAAGAAGATAGAAAGTATTTTAATAGTGACGCTCAAAAAGCTGCAAAAGGCTTTTGGATATTAGGAAAATACGTTTTTGGACTTGTTACAGATAATGCACCCCCAGCTTTGGGTGATGTTAAAATCAAAGAAAAAACAAATGATTTTCCTGATGAACATGATGAAGATAATAACGAATACACAGAAAAAGAAAAAGTTTGCGCTGAGATAGCTGAAATAATTGATCAAAATTATACTGATGTTGAAGATGTTAAAAAGTTGTTATGGATGAACAAAGAGTTTATAAAACAACAAAAAGAACCAAAACAAACAACAATAACAACCACAGAAGAAACAAAAGAAGAAAATAATAATAATACTAAAACGACCGAAAATGAATAAATTTCTTAACAAACCAGGATCCGGAAATAACAACCCCGGAAATGAAAAATCTAATTTTGAAATTGTTGTAAATGCTAAAATTTCAAAAGTTAAAGCTCAAGAATATCAAAAAAGCATTGCAGCTATAGTAAATAACACTACAGAAGATGATGTTATTTTACTTGGTAAATTATGTGAGAATGCAATTATGCGCGATATGGCTTTAAGCTATTTGCGTCAAAATATTAAATAAATCACTCTTTTTTATTAATTTAAATTATTAAAACAATGGCAAAGAAAATTAAGGCACCCAAATTAAAAAAATATCCTAAGAAACCTAAAGCAACGGCATCAGCTGAAGCATGGGAAAGATGGAACGCTAAAGCCCGTCAATTTGAAAAAGATAATGCACAAAAACTATCTGATCATAATAAAAAGATCAGAGAAAAAGAAGGTGCAAAAAAGAAAAAAGACGGTATTATAAAAAAAGCCAGATCGCTTTCTGGAATCGCTTTACCAAAAGGAAAAAAGAAGTAAACAATTTGCTTTTATAAAAATGCTGATTTGTTCGCAAATCAGCATTATTTTTCTTTTTACTTAATCTTTTTTATTATGCCTACATTCAATTTTCCCGAATTGGCCAATACAAATGTATATGCCAAAATAAATACAAAAATTTATTCTGATTCTATTGAATCTAGCAGACTCGTTATTGATACTTTTTCAACTGATGAACTTATTGGTACATCAACCGGAAAAGCGTATAAAAACGATGCAGGCACATCTTTTGTTGAAATAAGATTAAGCAACAATAAATTAGGCTGGGCTTTGTATAATAATCTTAAAGTTAAAACAGTTCCAACGGTTTTAAATGACAAGCAAAAAGCCCAAAAAGAATTGGCTGAATGGATAGGTAACGACATTGTTATATATAAAAGATTATTGTTCCTTTCTGATGTTTATCAAAAAGCAGTAAAGAAATATGGCTTTACTTCAGAAATAAAAAAGTATGGAACAATGTTAATGTATTTTATAAATCGTTATAAGAACAGACAAAGCGAACTTAAAAGATACGCTTATTCACAGGAGATTGAAGCAAAGAAAAAAGGAATGAATTATGTAATGAAAACATTGTATCCAGGAATGGAATACATGAGTGATGCATATTATGATCTATATTATAAATTCACCAAAAACAATATTAACGGGCTTGGAGCTGTTCAAATAGGAATAGGAGGTGCCTTAGTTATAATTGCTTTAATTGTTGGAACAATAGCCACAGGAACTTATTTATTGATTACAAGAAATGCTGGTGACTCTCGTTATGATTATAATGTAACTGGTGAAATGGAAAAATGGCTTTCTATGCTTCCACCCGAAGGTAGAGACTCCATCATTCAGGGTTATGATAAAATTATTCAGGATGCTTATAAATCAGGAAAAAATACCCAATGGTGGAAAGACATCATGAGTTTTGCAAAACCAGTACTTTGGATTGGTTTAGGCGCATTTATCATATTAAAAGGAATACCCTGGTTAATGTCTCAAAATCAAAAAAATTACAGCAAAGCTGCGCAACCGATCATTATAAATAAATAAATTATGTTACTATATATAAATAAGGTAAAAGTCAATCAAAAAGCATTTGCTGATAAAGTAATTCATATTAGTTCATTATTAGGCATTAATCCTGATTGGTTAATGTTCATAATGAATTTCGAGAGCGCTGAAAGCTTTTCACCATCCATAAGAAATCCATATTCAAACGGAACTGGTTTAATTCAATTTATGCCAAAAACAGCAATTAGTTTGGGTACTACTGTTGATCTGTTAGCAAGAATGTCTAATGTTCAGCAACTCGATTATGTTTACAAATATTTTAAACCATACAAAGGACGTTACAAAAATATTGAAGATTTATACTTAGTTACTTTTTACCCTTATGCATTGGGTAAACCAGATACTTATTTAATTGGATCTGAAAAAAGTATTTCTTATGTAGAAAAAGTAGCAAAGCAAAATCCATCATTAGACATCAATAAAGATGGTAAAATATCATTAGGAGAATGGAAACAAGCATTAAAACAAATTGTTAGATCAAGAGTAAGCCAGGAACAATACGATCTTTTTTTTTGCCCAAATCTAGCAACATCTTAGCACTGCTAGGAATAGGTTTAGGTATTGGAATTATAATAAAACTATTTAATAGTTAAATATATGATAAGCAATCAATCCCAAATAGATGTAATTACAACCGGAGCCGATGATGAAGAAACCGGAGTTGAAAGCAATTGCAACTCAATTTCTTTTATAAACAACGGTACACAAGATTGTTGGATTTACAATGAAAATTCAGATGAATTAAAACTTCCATCAGGCTCATCAATAAGTTTTACTTGTCAAAATGATACAAATTTAATAGATACCTGGTTTTGGTATTTCAATAGCAGTACCGGAGCTGAACTCTCAATAATAAGACAATTAGTAGGTAAACAAGATTAATCGTTATGGGAATCGAATTCAAAAAAGCTTCAGCAGCAAGTCCTTTTACTTCCTATATTCAAAATCTTGGATATCAACAGGGAATTATAACTTCAGCTGTTAGAACTTATGGACCTGTTTATGCTAATATATATGTTACAGAAGCTGCTTCTGTAACAGAGTTAACTTTAACAGCTACTATTAAATTTGGAACTCCAGTTATTGTTTGCCACTTCACCTGCGCTGCAGGTAAAACGCCTTTACAAATGGCAACTTTAATTTATAATGAAATTAATGCAAATACAGGAACAACGGAATTTTCTGCTTATCTTAATGGTACTACCGTAATCGTTGTTACAAGTAATGTTCTATATGATGGAACATACATGGAACTTGAAGCGGGTGCCGTTCATAATATAACATATACTTATCTTAATGCTGGAAACAATGGTTATACCATTGTTATAGATAATGCCAGTCCTACTCAATCTGAGTACGACTATAGCAACATCGCATTAATGGGAAAAGATTTTACTTGCACTGGAGTGGTCAGTGATGTGCAACCAGATATAGCACATCCCGGACAATATATTATAAATTTATCTTGCCTATTAGAAAATGTAACCGGATCCGATATCCCTGAAATTGATGATGATCTTATTTGTAGATACAATTCTATAGATGTTACTCACAATCTAAATTCTTCTGATATATATTGGATTGTATCAAATGAAGTTACTCTTGGTGAATTTGTTGAAAGAAATTACAGTAGCGAGAAAAAAATAGCTGATGATGGAACTTTCACATTAAATTCATTCTCAGTCACAGAATCATATTATCAAAGTCGTATAATCGTTTTTAAAGAAAATTAACATATGAAAACAAAAAGCCCTTTATACAAATTAAATTTCTTGGATATCCTTTTTGGGATCATCATCGCTTTTGTTGTTGGATCTGCTACAGCTCTTTACGACTTTTTACAAAACAATCACAATTTCAATCAATTGGATTGGGGATTAATTTTAGGTGCAGGAGCTGGTCCTGCTGTTCTTTTTTTAATAAATCAATTTACCAGGAATAAAAATTACGAACTATTTAAGAAAGATCAGGATGAAAAGAATAATTAACTACCTAGCTGTATTGACTATCCCACCTAGCTTAACAATTAATATTACCCGACTTTTAGAATATAAGGATTTCATCAGTTTTGTTTTTACCGTTTCAATTTCTATTATTGCGTTACTTACTGGTATTATCGCTTATAAACACTATAAAATTAAAAAAGAAATGGCTCAAATTGAACTCGATCAGAAAAAAGAAGAATTGAAACAAAAAAAAGAAGATCGGGAAAAAAAAGAAAAAGAACCGACGGCCGGTACAGGCTTTTTTAAAAACAATATAATCAAATGAAATCATCAAGTATATTTTGGGGAGTTGCTGCAGTGTTTGCAGTAGATTTTTTAATTGCCAAAGCAAATAAGATCCCCACAATAACATATAAAGAAAAATTACCTTATAATTATAATGCTATAACAATTCCACCTTTTGGCATAAAAATTCAAAACGAAGATAAAAACAATCAACGCTTACTAGATCATGAATTAACTCATTGGCAACAATATCGGAAAACAGGTGCAATACTATATTACTTAAGATATGGAACTGAAAAATTATTATTCGGTTATGATAAAATGCCAATGGAAATTGAAGCAAGAAAAAAAGCTGGTGAAAACAATTATTGCAGTACTAATTATACCCAATCTGTAAGAAATGGAACTGCAAAAACCGTTTATGACAAAAAATTCAGAACATAAATTTTAAAAAAAACCCCTGCAGGATCCTGCAGGGGTTTTTTTATAATTCCGGAAAATTATTCATTATCGCTTTATTGTCTAATACTCCAATACTCTGTAAATAAATATCAGTCATTTCTAAAGAGCTATGCCTAAGCTGCAACTGAATGTCTTTTAAACCCAAACCAGCTTTTACCGCATTTACCGCCCCGGTACTTTTCCAACTATATAAACTGTACCTTCCTGAAAAGTTCAAAGCCCTGGTTATCTTCCTGTGTTCATTCGAAAAATAATTAATTGCTACCTGATCAGGTCCAGGTAATCCTTTTTTACCAAACACAAAATAATTACCTGGTAACTTATAAATATTTTGTTTTTTCAATTCTTCTATGAGTGGCAACGGAATCCCCACGCTTTGCGTTTTTTTGTTTTTAGATATCATGCCATCTATATTTATTATTCCCTGATCGATGTCAATTGCTTCTATTTTTAAATTTCTCAATTCACCCGGCCTAATAAAGCAATAGTATATAAATTGAACAAAAAGCCAAAGTTGCTTGTTTTCTTTTATAATAGCTTCTTTTAATAATTCACGCTGATATAATTTAAAAGGCAATTTACCCTGTTTACAGCTCCATATCTTTTTTATTTTAAAGAATGGATTCTTTTCCATCAGATCATCATTCACCAGATCATCAAAAAGCGATTTCAGGATAATGATATAATTGTTTACTGTAGTATTGCTTTTGCTTTCTTTTCTAAGATATTCAATATATTTCAAAGCCTTTTCTTTATCGAAATGCTTCAATTCTATTTTTTTATAATTCTGATCAATCCAGGTAACAAAATTATTTACTTTACTTTCGTACGTAAATACAGTTTTCCTTCTAAGTCCCTGTTTTCTTTTTTCCAGATATTTTATAATAATATTGGCCAAATAAAAAGAATCCTGGAGGACCTCTTTTTTTTGGTCCGGCAAATCGAAAGGATTAAAACCTTTTTTTAGTTGATCAGAATATTTTAAAATTAATTCTTCAGCAATTTTATACCGGTCCGGTAAATTGCTTTGTTTATTAATAGCTCCATAAACCTTGAATCTTTCAAGTTTATGTGTGCTATCATTTAGAAAGGAATAATAAACAAACCAGCGTTTATTTATATCAGCGTCAGCATCAAATAGCTGTGGCAGTTTAAATCTAACAATATTTTTTTGAGGCATTTGTTTTAAAATTTTGACCCCCGTCTAATTCAAAAACATTTTGTCTCCTTTGTCTCTTTTTTAATTAAAATCAAAATTAAAGTCTTAATTTTGAAGCATTAAAAAAAATTGTGGAGAATAACGGAATCGAACCGTCGACCTTTTGACTGCCAGTCAAACGCTCTAGCCAACTGAGCTAATTCCCCTTTTTGGTTTCGCAAAATTATAAATTATTTTGATATTATTACATATTATTAAGACACATTTAATTTAATCATAAATCGCAAATTCCCTTATTATGCAGAAGCGACTCTTTGCAGCCATCAAAATAGAACCCGAAAACAATTTATTTACAGTATATAATTCGCTGAAAAACATATGGCAGGAGCACAAGATCAACTGGGTTTCCCTGGATAATATGCACCTTACATTTCATTTCTTTGGTGAAACAGATGAAAAATTAATTTCCAGCATTTCTGCACAACTCGCTGATGCTGTCAGTCATATTCCTTCTTTTGAAATCAGCATCTCCAAATTTGGAATTTTTGGCAGTAGCTATAAACCCCGTGTTTTATGGTTAGGAATCGACCAAAACAAAAGTATTGATTTGCTTGCGAAGCATATTGCAAACAATTTACAAAAGACAGGTTATACTCCCGATCGCCAGAACTTTGTTCCCCACCTCACCATTGGAAGAATAAAGCACATCAATGACAAACCCCTTTTCCAGAAACAACTGGATGAGGTGAAAGGTAAAATCATTCAAACTTCTGTTGTTCATCATTTATATTTGTTCGAAAGCATTCTTAGTTCTCAGGAGGCTTCTTATCATATAATTGAAAAGTTTAATTTTTCGAGAAATATATAACAATTCAGTCATTAAGCCTTTTTTTCATATATTCGCATAATAATTTATCTGAAAATCTATGATATTACTTTCTAAAATCCAAAAGAGTAAGTACCATCTGCTGCTTTCTCTAATACCTATTGTTATAATCGCAGCAGGGATGAAGACCATGGTTCATTATGCCAGTTGGGAAATCATACCAAAAGAACTTACCAGCTTTTTCCCAAGCATACTTACCGGTATTATTTTTATACTTGGTTTTCTATTAGCCGGTGTGGTTTCAGATTACAAAGAAAGTGAAAAAATACCCAACGATATTGCAACCTCTCTTTATGCTATCTGGCGCGAAGCAAAAAGCACTTTCAAGAACTTCAATTCACCCGAAGCTGCCAGCCTGATGGAAAAAGTCAAGCAGTTTGTCCCAATGCTAAAAATTAACTTCTTTGTAAAAAAAGACAGGGAAATATATAAGTTAATAGATTCTATGCATGAAGATATTGTTCAGCTCGAAAAACAAATAGCTCCTCCATCTATTGCCAGGTTGAAGAACGAACAGGTTAATCTCCACAAATTATTGTCAAGAATTCAGGTGATCAAAAAAACAGATTTTATTCCTTCGGTATTTGTTAGTTTAAAAGCTATTTGTGTTATATTCCTTGCTGTTTATTGTTTACTGATGGTTGAAACCTGGTGGGTAGGTGTATTGCTGATATCTATATTTGCATTTGTTATCTTTTCCATCGTTTTTTTGATTGCCGATATGGAAGATCCTTTTGAATACGATGCTTCTGGGCACAATAGATCGGACGAAGTCAGCCTTTCAATTCTTGATCAGCTGAAAGAAGATATTGAAAAATAAATTAATTAGATTTTTCAATTGTTTGATTGTTAAATGATTTTTCAAAATAATTTAACCATTACAATTTTAAAAAGCATTATAAGACATTATAAATATAAAGAAATACAAAGATGAAATATGGTATTTGTACCCTTTCGGTTGTTCCTGTGAGAAAAGATGCTTCTGATAAAAGCGAAATGACTACCCAGCTTTTGTTTGGCGATATAGTAGAATTTCTTGACAAATCAAATCAATGGATTCTTGTTAAGGGTCAGTTTGACAATTACGAAGGCTGGATCGACTACAAACAAATTACAGAGCTATCAGAGGAAGAATATGTTAAATTATCAAATGCAGCTCAATATAAAGTAAGAGATTTAACATTTTCTGTAAAAAACGAAACCGACAATACTGATGTGATCGTGCTGATGGGAAGTGTTTTTCCTTATCAGAATAACTGTTCATTTGTTGCTGGTGATAAAACATATACTTTTTCCAAAAAGGAAAAGGAAGAAAAACCTTCTATTGATAGCATTGCGATGATATATCTAAATTCACCTTATTTGTGGGGAGGGAAAACACCTTTTGGTATAGATTGTTCTGGTTTAACACAGATTGTTTACAAATTGAATGGTGTAAATATATTAAGAGATGCATTCCAACAAGCAGAACAGGGTGAAACTATCAATTTTATTTCAGAAGCTCAACCAGGTGATTTAGCATTTTTTGATAATAATAAGGGTAAAATAATTCATACAGGTATTATCCTTGAAAACAATAAAATAATTCATGCATCTGGCAATGTCCACATTGACAACATTGATCATGAAGGCATTTTTAATGAAAAGGAACAAAAATATACACATAAACTAAGACTTATCAAAAGAATTATCTAAACCACTTTTCTTTTTAAAATCCAGATAAAAAAATTAGCAAAATCTTATTTTGTCAAATTGTCATATTTTTGCCATTTATTTTTCGAAATTCTCACTCAAATTGCAAAATTGTCTTATAATTATTTGTAAAATTGGTTTGGCATAAAATATGACAATACTTGAAGGTAAATTAAATTTAAAATCTATTGTTGAATAATTAAAATAATTAAAAACATGGCAAATTTGAACATCAAACCTTTAGCAGACAGAGTGCTGGTTGAAGCAGCTGTTGCAGAACAAAAAACATCTGGTGGAATTATTATTCCTGACACAGCAAAAGAAAAACCAATGAAAGGAAAAGTTGTAGCCGTTGGTACTGGTAAAAAAGACGAACCTATTACAGTTAAAGTTGGAGACAATATTTTATATGGTAAATATGCAGGCACAGAAATTACTGTAGAAGGAAAAGAATATTTAATTATGCGTGAATCTGATATTTACGCTATTGTTTAATTAATTAACAAATACTTAAAATCATAAGAAAATGGCAAAAAAAATTATTTTCAATATTGAAGCTAGAGACGGCCTGAAAAAAGGCGTAGATGCTTTGTCAAATGCAGTAAAAGTAACTTTAGGTCCTCAAGGACGTAATGTTATTATAGATAAAAAATTTGGTTCTCCACAAATGACCAAAGATGGAGTAACTGTTGCTAAAGAAATAGAATTGAAAGATCCTATTGAAAACATGGGTGCTCAGATGGTGAAAGAAGTTGCTTCTAAAACATCAGATGTTGCTGGTGACGGAACAACTACTGCTACTGTTTTAGCTCAATCGATTATTACAACAGGTTTAAAAAATGTTACGGCTGGTGCAAATCCAATGGATCTAAAAAAAGGTATTGATAAAGCTGTTGAATTAGTTAAAGCGCAATTAAAAGCACAATCTAAAGAAGTGGGCGACACTTCTGAAAAAATAGAACAAGTAGCTTCTATTTCTGCAAACAATGATTCTATTATCGGGAAATTTATTGCAGAAGCAATGCAGAAAGTAAAAAAAGAAGGTGTTATAACTATTGAAGAAGCAAAAGGTATTGAAACTTCTGTTAAAGTTGTTGAAGGTATGCAATTCGATAGAGGATATATTTCTCCTTATTTTGTAACTGATCCTGATAAAATGGAAGTTGTTTATGATAATCCATTTATCTTACTTTATGACAAGAAGATTTCTAATATGAAAGAATTTCTTCCGATATTAGAAAAAGCTGTTCAAACTGGTCGTCCTTTATTAATCATTTCTGAAGAAGTTGAAGGCGAAGCATTGGCAACTTTGGTTGTTAACAAATTAAGAGGTTCTTTGAAAATTTGTGCTGTTAAAGCTCCAGGATTCGGTGACAGAAGAAAAGAAATGCTTGAGGATATAGCTATATTAACTGGTGGTACTGTTATTTCAGAAGAAAAAGGTTTAAAATTAGAAGATGCTGAACTTTCTTCTCTCGGACAAGCTGACAAAATTACTATTGATAAAGAAAATACAACTATTGTTAGCGGTAAAGGCTCAAAAGAAACAATTCAATCAAGAATTGGTCAGATTAAAAAACAAATCGAAAAAACTACTTCTGATTATGATAAAGAAAAACTTCAAGAACGTCTTGCTAAATTAGCAGGTGGAGTTGCAGTTATTTATGTTGGTGCAGTTAGCGAAATTGAAATGAAAGAAAAGAAAGATCGTTTTGATGATGCTTTACATGCTACTCGTGCAGCTATTGAAGAAGGCATTGTCCCAGGTGGTGGTGTTGCTTTCATTCGTTGTATCCCTGCTTTAGATAAACTTAAAGGTGATAACGAAGATGAAAATACTGGTATTGCAATTATCAGAAGAGCATTAGAAGAACCTTTACGTCAGATTGCAGAAAATGCAGGTGTTGAAGGATCTATAGTTGTTCAAAAAGTAAAAGAAGGTAAAGATGATTATGGGTTTAATGCTCGTACTGAAGTTTATGAAAACTTATATAAATCAGGTGTTATTGATCCTACCAAAGTAACCAGAGTTGCATTAGAAAATGCTTCTTCAATTGCTGGTATGTTATTAACCACTGAATGTGTTCTTGCAGAAGAAAAAGAAGAAAATCCAGCTCCAATGAACCCAGGTATGGGTGGTATGGGCGGTATGGGTGGAATGATGTAAGATAGCCACAAATATCATAAATAAAAAAGCCTGCAAAATGCAGGCTTTTTTATTTATATTTTTATTTTCTTATTCAGCTAAAACAATTGCCCTGTTATTTACTACTTCCAATACCCCTCCCTTAATATCAAAATCTTGGGTTTTATTATTTTCATCGATAACCTTTATTTTTCCCAACTTTAAAACAGAAATTATGGGTGCGTGATTATCCATTAATTCAAATGAGCCATCAATACCGGGCAGCTGAACCAAAGTTACATTACCTGTATATATTATTGCATCAGGTGATATTATCTCTAAAAACATATTTTATAGGATGTTAAATTATTCCTCTGGTTTACTTATTTCCTTCAGCCTGTGCTATAAGTTTCTTGCCTTTTTCAATAGCTTCTTCTATGGTTCCTACCATATGGAAAGCAGCTTCAGGATACTCATCAACCTCTCCATTCATAATCATATTAAATCCTTTAATTGTATCTTCAATGCTAACAAAAGCTCCTTTCATTCCAGTAAACTGTTCAGCAACAAAAAATGGTTGTGATAAAAATCTTTGAACTCTTCTGGCACGTTGTACAACCAATTTATCTTCGTCAGATAGTTCATCCATTCCAAGAATTGCTATAATATCTTGTAATTCATTATATCTTTGTAATATTTCCTTTACACGTTGAGCCGTATCATAATGCTCTTGACCAACAACATCAACAGTTAATATACGTGATGTGGATTCCAAAGGACTAACAGCAGGATAAATACCTAGTTCTGAAATTTTACGACTTAATACAGTAGTTGCATCAAGGTGAGAGAATGTTGTAGCAGGAGCTGGGTCGGTTAAATCATCCGCAGGAACATAAATTGCTTGCACAGAAGTGATAGAACCTCTTTTTGTTGAAGTAATTCGTTCCTGCATAATTCCCATTTCGGAAGCAAGTGTTGGTTGATAACCTACCGCAGAAGGCATACGACCAAGCAAAGCAGATACTTCAGAACCAGCTTGAGTAAAACGGAATATATTATCTATAAAAAGAAGAATATCTCTACCCCCTGTCTTTTCATCACCATCACGAAAATATTCTGCAACAGCAAGACCAGATAATGCAACTCTTGCACGAGCACCAGGAGGCTCATTCATCTGTCCAAAAACCAATGTTGCTTGAGATTTTTCTAGTTCATTCATGTCAACTTTAGATAAATCCCAACCTCCTTCTTCCATGCTTTTTTTAAACTCTTCACCATACTTTATAACACCAGATTCTATCATTTCTCTTAATAAATCATTCCCTTCTCTGGTTCTTTCACCCACACCAGCAAAAACAGACATACCAGAATAAGCTTTGGCAATATTATTAATCAATTCCATAATGATAACAGTCTTGCCAACACCTGCGCCACCAAACAATCCGATCTTTCCTCCTTTTGAATATGGTTCTATTAAATCAATTACTTTTATTCCAGTATAAAGAACTTCTTTACTTGTAGATAAATTCTCAAATTTTGGAGGATCACGGTGAATATCATAAGAAGTAGTTTTAGGAACCGGTCCAATACCATCAATAGCCTCTCCAATAACATTAAACAATCTTCCTCTGATGATTTCCCCAGTTGGCATATTTATAGGTCTTCCCAAACTAATTACATCCATCCCCCTACAAAGACCATCAGTCGAATCCATAGCTATTGTACGAACTACATCTTCCCCAATATGTTGCTGACATTCAACAATAACCTTTTGTCCATCATTTTTTGTTATTTCTAATGCATCATAAATGTTAGGCAGATTCTTTTCATCTTCAAAAACAACATCTATAACAGGTCCAATAATTTGAGCAATTTTCCCAATATTTTTTTCTGACATATTATTTATAATTTTTTATAATTTCTTCACTTCAAAAATCAACTACCAAAAATACTATATTTTTAATTATAAAGAAACAGCATTAAAGAATAATATTTTTATAATTTTGAAAAAAATAAATTTCAACTTTTAAAGTGATTGTTCATTATAACCTAAATAATTTTGTAAATGTCAAGAATCCAACTATTACTATGGGTTCATTTGATGGTGTACATATCGGGCATAAAAAAATATTAAGCAAATTAGTAGATACGGCTATCAAAATAAATGGTGAAAGTATATTATTTTCATTTTATCCACATCCACGTCAAATACTTTTTCCGAACAATTACACGCATAAATGTTTAAACACCCAAGAGGAAAAGATTGAACTTATAAGTCAGACTCATATTGATCACTTAATATTTTTCCCTTTTTCCTTAGAATTTGCTAATATATCTTCATCAGAATTTATTCGTAAATTTTTAATTGAAAAAATTCATGTAAAAAAAATTATTGTTGGTTATGATTACCATTTTGGAAAAAACCGAGAAGGAAATTTTGATAATTTATGTCAGCAAGGTAAGTTATATGGATTTGAGGTAGAAAAAATAAAAGCATTTGATATTAACAACATTGCTGTTAGCTCAACGAAAACAAGAAATGCATTAAGTGAAGGAGATATAAAACTTGCCAATTCATATCTTGGTTATGAATATTCAATTACTGGCAAAGTTGTTAAGGGCAAACAAATTGGAAGACAGTTAGGTTATCCCACAGCAAATATTGAAGTAAATGATTTATGCAAATTGATTCCTGCTAAAGGCGTATATGCTGCAAATATAAAAGTTAAAAATATTTTATATAAAGGAATGGTTAATATTGGTAATCGTCCTACTCTCAATTTAACTGACATAACAATTGAAACAAATATCTTTAATTTTGATAGTGATATATATAACGAACAAATTACGATTATATTTATAGACCGAATAAGAGATGAGGTTAAATTCCCAAATCTCAATGCACTCAAAGGACAATTGGAAATCGATAAAGCCAAAACATTAAAGATATTAATGCATTAAAAAAATAGTGGAAATTTTATTTCCTTTTTCTGATATTTTCTAAAAGCTCATCTATTCTTACATTTAAAAGAGATACATTTTCTTTAATTATAAGTCCATCATATTCTTCCGTTTTTTTTATTGCTTCACAAATATTGAGATTTTGTTGTATTTGTGAATAAAAAATTCTCTTTTTCATAAAAAATCGAGCAAGATATTCTTGTTCTGTTTGACCAGGTGTAGGCACTAATATTGCCTTTTTCCCTAATACACATAAATCCATAATACTGGAATAACCAGATCTACATAAAATTAAACGAGATCTATTTATATATTTTATAAGATCATTAGATGTCAAATAAGAATAAATTGTAAAATTATTTTTAAATCTTTTTATATTTTCAACTTCAGGTTTTCCTAAAACAAGAATAACATTTAAATCTTTGTTGAAAAGCTGTTTGATTACAATATCCTCTAAAATGCTTCGCTGAGGTTCAGGTCCGGAAAGGATAATCATCAAATCATAAATTTCTTTATTATCTTTATTGTCAATAATTGTATTATAAAAGCGTGACTGCGGTCCAATATAAATTACATTTTGTAATCTATAATATTTATGAGACAAATCACCTGAAAGATTTATTTTTCCTTTATAATCTGGCACCCAACATTCAGTATATTTTGAAATAAAAAAATTGTTGATGAGATATAGCAATGGTTCTATAAACTTCAACCAAGTTGGACACTTTATCATCAATTGATGTGTGATAAATATGGTAGGAAGTTGTTTTGAAAATAAACCATATCGATTATCAGAAATTACTGCATCAATTTTATAATCTTTTATGATTTTTTTTATTGCTCTATGTTCCTTAACTATATTTTTAAGGAGAGATGGCAATTTAAACAACATTTTAACTGCCATATTTCCTTTTCTGGGATACGTTATTTTATATCCATCAAATAAAACGAATTCAATTTCAGGAAATTCTGACTTCAGTAACTCTAATGATCCACCAGAACCAGCAATAATTACAGATGTATCTTTTAAAAGTAATTGTTTTATAATAGGAATACACCGGCTTGCATGACCCAATCCCCAATCTAAAGGGCATACTAATATTCTTGTTTGTTTATTCAATAATACTATGATTTATTAACAAATATAAAATAAAAAACCCTCATATAGAGGGTTTTTACTTTAATAAAAAAGTATTATTTAGAAATGAAGCATTAAATATAATGCACCACCTAAATTACCTGTAGAAAGATTAAAATCACTTCCACCATCAACTTTTAATTTATCTTCATTGATTGTTCCGCTCGGAGCATCCCAATTTTCAGTTATTGAATATCCTTCACCAGTTTTAGTATATTGGACTCCCCAATTAAACTCTCCACCTAAAGAAATTTTAGGAGCAACAAAAAATTCTGCTCCAATAAAACCTTTAAGACCTCCTCCTATTGTATTACCAACATTTGTACTTTTAACACGGTATCCTGAAACAGGTAAATTTGTTCCAAAATCATGTGAAGTTGGGTTTACATTAGATGCAGAAAAACCATTGCCATAAGTATATTTAGTGTTTCCCGAAGCAAAAATAAAACGCAATTCAGCACCATAGAATCCTTGTAATCTTCCATAACCTCTGCGTTTTTCTAGTCCACCGCCAATGTTTACTACAGAAGTTTTTACATTTTCAATGTCTTCAACATTTACAGTTGGATCAGGTATAGGAGTTTGTCCATCTTTTACAACAAATTCCCTGTTTTCTTGATTTCTAAAGCTTAAATTTAAAGTTAATCTAACTGCTGTTGCATCATCAAGGAAGTATTTTCCATAAATGTTCATGTTTTCTTTAAAATTAAATGCTGGAACAGTATTATTTACAGCTGTATTGTGTAAATTGCCAACATATTTAAAGAATGGAATAGCGTCAATTCCAATAGCAATATCACCACCTGTAGGTAAAATTGGAATACCTTTTTTGGAAACCAATGCATCTTGAGCATTAATTACCGTAAAAGATAATAATGCTACAATACATAAAATGAGTGTTTTTTTCATAGCTTTTAAATTTTAATTAAGTTGAATTTAGTTGCCATAGTTAAAATCTAAATACTTTGTACTTCCTTTTACAACTACCTGAGTTGGATTAGGATTTACAGTATAAACTTTTCTAACTGTAGTATTGTCCCATTGTATTTGATTATATTCAAAATCAACAGGATAAAGAGTTACAGTAACTTCTTTATTTGCAGCAGCAATACTATTAAAACTAAAATTACCATTATCATCTATTGTTGTTTCATAAGATATATCTTCATAAACAACACCAGGAGTAGGATTGGTGATTAAATCAGCAGAGTTAATAACTGCAATTATTTTTGTTCCTGCTGGAACATTTTCTAAATTTGTATTTGTTTGATTTAATTCAGCCTGAACTTTACCTTTCAAAATCGCTGTACCTACATTTGATGGCGCATTGGTAGCTTCATCTTTTTTACAACCACTAAGAATAGCAACAAATAAGAGGGATGCTAAAATGAATCCCGATAAAATTGTTTTTTTCATGTTTTTAAAGATTTAATTAATAGATTAAAAAAACAAATTTAAAACAAATATTTTAAAAATATCATTAAAACTTAAAAAACAAATCAAAAAAAAAACAAATTCCTGTTTCTTAAATAATTATTATTAAAATTATTTTTCTTTAAAAATGATTATCACCTTAAGCCCTTTGTTAGTTTTATACTCTATAGATCCATTAATTTGTTCAATCAACGAATCAACTAATTTAAGTCCCAGGGTTTCCGATTTGTCCTTATCAAATTTTTCGGCAAAGCCAACCCCATTATCACTTATCGTTAGCATCCACTCTTTGTTTTCAATTTTCTCAATTTTTACATCAATTTTTCCTTCTTTATTATCAGGGAATGCATACTTTACAGCATTTGAAACCAACTCATTAATAATCATACCGCAAGGGATAGCTATATCGATTGAAAAAAACACACTTTCAATTTCTAAATTTATAGATATATTACTTTTATTTAAATTGTATGTATAAATAATATTAGATAAAAGATCTTTCAAATATATCTTATAATCTATTAATGCAAGATTATTGGTTTGACATAATTTTTCATGTACCAAACTCATTGAAAATATTCTATTTCTGCATTCGTTCAAGATTTCTATGGTTTTTTTATCTTTTACATAGTCTGATTGTAAGTTTAATATTGAAGAAACAACTTGCAAATTATTCTTTACCCTATGATTAATTTCGCGCAACAAAACTTCTTTCTCAACAAGTGACACTTTTAATTGTTCTTCTGTTAACTTTTGTTCTGTAATGTCTTGTATTGCAACATAAAGGTTAACTACTTCGTACTTATTATTATATTGTATAACACTATCAAGGTTGAGATGTATTATTTTGCCACTATTTCCTATTATCCTGAAAGAGGTTTTAAATCCAGATAATTTTTGAGCTATTCCTGATGTCCAAATCTGTATTAAGAACTCTCTATCTTCTGGGTGAGTAATATTAAAAAGTGTTTTTTCAGTAAAATCCAATTTTTCTTTTTCATCTGATATATCAAGAATCTCAAAAAAATTATCAGAAAAAAAATATTTGTTACACATGCAATCTTTCTGAAAACTGCCTAAACGTGCAAGTTTATGCGATTCCTTTAATTGCAAAATGTTATCTTTTAATGCGTCTTTAGCTCTGTTGTGGTATGTGTAATCTTCTGCTATTCCCTCAATGTATTCATTTTTACTACCACTATCCACTAATAATCTATAATGCACTTTAAGCATAATTATTATGCCATCTTTTCTTCTGCATTTTATTTTATGGTTATTCGAAAAATTTTTCTTAAAGAGTGTTTGTATTACGGTTTTGCGTTCTTCTGCATCAAAATATATTTGAGAAGAAATATTATTCACAGAATCTGTTAATTCTTTAGGAGAATTATAACCAAGCATTTTTGCAAATGCTTTGTTTACAGAAATAAACTTTCCCTGAATGGTTGATTGAAATAATCCAAGTCCGGTGTGTTCGTAAATATAACCATACCTTTCACAGATTGACCTGGAATGTTTTAATTCGTTTTCAACATCATTCATTTGTGAGGATATTGCATTATTTCCTTGAAAAGCCTTTTCAATTACCAATTGCAATTCGTGCAAACTGTAGTTTTCTGAAAGATAATTCCTAGCAAAATAAGGGTTTATATTGTTTGGTAAACTTTTTGGTTCTTCTTTAAAAAAATCAACAATCGGAATAGAACATTCTTGAAGTATTTCTTTTAGTTTATTTTCTCTTAACCCATCATTAACAAAAATCAATTCGGGTTTTATATTTTTAATTATTTTCTGAATATCTTCAGATTCTATTTGAAATAAAATAGCTTTATAATTGAGCGAAAATAAATTCTCCTGCAGCTTAATAGCTGTTTTATTATCATCAATTATTAGAAATATTTTTTCTGACATTTTTGATGTTTAGTTTTATGATTTTTTGTAAGGAAAAGTAATACCAAACCTTGTTCCGTTTTCTCTATTCAATTCAATTACACCTTCTATCTGCTGAGTAAGGGAGCATACAAGTTGCAACCCCAGGGATGTGGTATTTTGATAATCTATACTTTCAGCAATACCGCTTCCGTTATCCGAAACTTCAAGAAAAAGGTTATCACTCTCTTTTAAATGTAGTCTAACAAGAATTTTTCCATGAGTTGTTTTTTTGAAAGCATATTTAAATGCATTGGTTACCAATTCATTTATTATTAAACCCAAAGGAACCGCCATATCAATTTCTATTGGTATATTTTCTGTATCAGTTTGTATGATTACATTTTCTCCTTTTATATTATATGAATGTAAAAGATAATCTGTAAGGTTTTTTATATATCCAGCAAAATCTATTTCTTCGAAATTTTTCGATTGGTAAAGCTTTTCATGAATAATAGCCATGGCTTTTATTCTATCCTGACTTTCTTCAAAAATATCTTTAATTTCCTCGTTATTTATTGTATTGGCTTGCAGATTCAACAAACTAATAATCACCTGCATATTGTTTTTAACCCTGTGGTGAATTTCTTTTAACAATATTTCCTTTTCACTTAAAGAAGCTTTAATTTGTTCATCTTTTTGTTTTCTTGCAAGAGCATGCGTAATTAATTGCCCTGTCAAATTATAAGCATTAATAATATCTGTAGTCCAATTTATTGATTTTAATGTAGTGTCAAAACCTATACAACCTATTAGTGCATTGCTAATAAAGAGTGGCAATTGGATATATGATAATGCTCCTGTTGATAACATAATTTTATTAAAAGGATATTCTTCTGTTGATTGTTCTGTTGTTTTTTGACCTTCAACTATTTTACCTTTTTTTAACAAAGATATTAGGTCTCTTACAGAATAGACATCAATATTATTGAGCGTTTTTTTGAGGTTAATAGTACCTTTATGATTCCATTCGTATGTAAGAATAAGCTTTTCTTTATTATCAGAAAATAAAAAAACATAACCTCTACTCACTTGAGTATAATTAACAACCAATTCTAATGCTTTTATAATAGAATTGTCTATTTCAGAGGTGTCAAGCTTTATAAATTCAGATGATATCTGGCTTGAAAGTTCAATAAAATCATATTGTTTCTTTCTTGCCTCTTCTGCTTTTTTTCTTTCTGACATATCAACTACGAATCCTTCAAAATATAATATATTTCCTTTTGAATCTTTAACTGCATTTGCATCTTCATAAACCCACATCTTACTACCATCTTTTTTATAAACCTCATATTCAAATCCTTTCACATAACCAACATCCTGCATTATTTTTATAAAAACCTTACGTAAGTTTGGGTCAACATATGTTTGTATTTCAATATCATTTCTTGATTTCATCAACTCTACCGAAGAATCAAAACCATGCATTTTAACAAAAGAAGGATTTACAGTAATATATTTTCCATCTATTGTTGTTTGAAAAATACCTTCTTTTGCATTTTCAAATATAATACGATATTTTTCTTCGCTTTTTCTTAAAGCTTCTTCGGTTTTTTTACGAAATGTTATATCTCTGAAAATACCAAAAATGCTCATTTCCAACTTGTCCTTTTCATAAAAAGGAGTTGCTGTTAATAATATTTCTCTTTGCTCCTTATCTGATCTTGTGATAGTAATTTCATACGAACTTTTTACACCTTTTTTCCTTAAATTTGTTTGTAACTGAATATAAGAATATTGTTTTTGATCAACAAATTCTTTAAGATTCATACCAACCAATCCACCTTTTGTTACACCAAAAATTTCTTCAGCAGCAGGATTTGCAAACACAAATTCTTCATTAATATTAACTATCCCTACTCCTTCTCCTTGATTTTCTATTAAATTCCTATACTTTTCTTCACTTTCTCTTAATGCTCTTTCTGCTTGCTTTCTTTCGGTGATGTTTCTTCCAATCCCAAATCTTCCAATTAACTTTCCATCCTTATATAGAGGTGCTGTTGAAAATTCTACATCAAGATAATTTCCATTTTTATGTAAAAAACGAAACTCCGAAGTTTCTGGCAATGGATTTTGTAAAAATATAAAATGGTTATTCTTTGAACGTTCTATATCTTCAGGGTGAATAAAAAACAATGAGGATTTACCTAATACTTCATGAGGAGACCATCCGGTATTTCTTTCTAAGGCACTATTAACTGTTGCTAATGTACTATCTAATGATACTGTATAAATTACATCATTTGCCGTTTCTACAACAAGTCTGTACATTTCTTCACTATTGCGTAGAGCCTGTTCTATATATTTACGTTCTGTGATATCCTGTACAATAACCTGAATGTTTGCAAGATTTCCGTTTATATCATTTATGGGTTTAAAATGACAAAAAACATATAGTGTTTTATCCCATTTTGTAGTATATTTACGTTCTCCAACTACTTCATTACCCGTATCTATAGCCTGTTGAAGCAGTTCAGAGATTCCAGCTTCAACTAAGTGCTTATAGGTTAATAAATTTATTTTTTTTGTTTCATCTGCCGAGGGAGACCCAAGCATTTTATAAAGAGAATTATTTATTCGTATTATTTCACCTTTCAAATTGCTTACTAATATTCCCATAGGAGAGTTTTCAAATAGAATTCTAAAATTCTCTTCACTCTCTTTTAGTGTTTTTTCAGCTTTCACCCTATCTGTAATATCTCTTGTTACCCCTTGTATTCCTATTATATTATCCTTTTTATCATAAAGAACACCAACAATAGTTTCAGCCCAAAATATGGTACCATCTTTTTTCACTTGTTCTAACTCAATTTTAACAGTGTATGTTTTACCATCAATTTCTCCTTTACTTATTTTTTCTATAGTTTCTGACAGTAATCTTACTACATGTTGATATGACTCTGGTGTTAATATATCTTTGGTTGATATTTCCTGTCTTTCCTCAGGAGTTATACCTAAAACTTTATATATTGATGGACTGGTAAATGTTGAATTTAATTTTAAATCCATACACCATACCAAATCTTCAATGTTATCAGTAATTAACCTGTACTTTTCTTCACTGTTTTTCAGGGCTTCTTCAGTTGTTTTCCTATCAGTTATATCACGGGTTATTCCATGAACCCCAACTAAATTTCCATCCTCGTCGCATATTGGTGATGTGTTAACCTCTCCCCATATTATAGTTCCATCTTTTCTTACATGTTGCAATTCTAATATATATGTAAAATCTTTATCAATGATTTCACCATCACTTATCCTCTTTAGCTCGTTGTTGAATGTTTGATTTGCTAAATAATACGATTCAGTCAATAAAATATTTTTATATTCCGATTCTAAAAATTCTTCAGGTGTATAACCTAGCAATTTTTCTATTGATGGACTAATATATGTATAATTCATTTTCAAATCCATCGTCCATATAACATCTTTTGACAAATCCGCTAATAAACGATATTTGCTTTCATTGGCTTTCAGTTTATCCTCAATTTGTAGCCTTTTAGTAATTTCATTAAAAAGTTTTTCGTTTGTGTCTGTCAGGGCTTTGGTTCTTTCTTTAATAACCCTATCAAGATTTGTATTTACTAATTGTAAATTGTATTCATTATTTTCTTTTTCAAGAATTGCAGCCTCTAGTTTTTTTGAATTTATAAATTGTCTAACAGAATAATTATAAAATATCCTTGATATTATCCATGATAAAACTAACAAACTTACTGAGTTGATAATATAGCCCTGAAATTTGTCATGATTAACCTGAAAAAACCACATTCCCAAAAAGAAAACCAAATAACAAATGAGGTAATTAATAATACTTTGAATTAAGTTTTGATTAAATATAACAGCTATAATAATACAACCCAATATAAAGACCGTAATTTCCTGATGTATATACTGGTCAATAATAGAAACTATAGAACACCACAACAAAACAAACAAAATATATCCATATTCATAAACATAATGTTTAAATGATATTTTATTTACCTGTATTTTCTTAGTTGCTGATTTTGTTAGAATTAAATATAGCAGTAATACTAAAATCAGAATTAAGTGCATTATAAATAAATATTTATAACCAGGTACTTTATTCCATAAACCTTTTGAAAAATTCAGATAATCTACTATTAATACAATCAAATGAATGCAAATAAGTAAAAATGCAAAAAGCCTCGATTTCCATATATTTGAGTACAGCATTTCTTTGCCATACTCATTTTTCAGGTCTTTTGTAACCACTGGAAAATACTTCAACCACTTACTTTTCTTCATTTAACTTTTTTTATATGGTTTTAAAATTAATATATTCTTTGAAAATATTTTTAAATTTAAATTTACTTATACAAATTAAATTTACTAAAGAGCTTTAAAAGAATCAGATAAATACATTTAATTATATTTTTTCACTTTCTTTAAATTAAGAATATTCATCGGATTGCTGCCCAATCCTTTAATATTATTTTGATAAAATCGCAATACCTGATCATAATATAAAATTAAAACCGGAGAATCTTCCATCAGCATTTTATCCATTTTTTGATAATACATAAACCTTAAGGAATCATTAATTTCAGTTTGGGCTTTTCTATATAGCTCATCAAAATCTTTATTTGAATAATGTGTATAATTTGGTCCTTTTGGTGCAAAATTATCTGTATAAAACAAAGAAAGATAATTTTCAGCATCTGGATAATCGGCTATCCATGAACCTCTGAAAAAATTTACTTTCGATTGTGCTATCATTTCTCTTAATGTTGCAGGGGGATTTACATCAATTTTTATTTTAATATTAATTTCTTCAAGTTGATGTTGAATGTACTTACATAAATCCAAATAAGCCGAAGTAGTGCTTAATGTAATTTCAGACAATCCATTTCCATTTGGGTATCCTGCTTCGGAAAGCAACTGGCGGGCTTTATCTGGGTTATAATTGTATCCGATTGTTGCAGAAGAATCAAACCCCGGCATTCCTTTGGGAATAAAACCATATATACCAGGAGTGCCAATATTATTTCGCAAATACTTTATCATTTTTTTCCTGTCGAAACCATAATTTATAGCTTGTCTTATTTGTTTTATTCTTAATGGATTATTTGTTTCCTGATTCTTTTTTTCATCAACAAGAAAACCCAGATATTCTGTATTCAAATAGGGCTGACTTTGCATTTTAAACTTCCCTGAATATTTTGGATTTAAATCTCCTTTTTTTGTCAACAATTCATCTTTATAACTGGGATCTATACCAGAAATAAAATCAAGATTGCCCTTCACAAATTCCAGAAAAGCGGATTGTTTATCTGCAATGAATGTAACTGCTACAGCATCCAAATATGGCAATTGTTGTGTTCCTTCTTTTTCAAAATAATTTGGATTTTTTACCAATACCAATTTAACACCTTCTTTCCAGAGTTTAAACTGAAACGGACCGGTTCCAACAGGGTTTCTTCTAAATTCTTTTCCGTAATAATCAACTATTTCTTTAGGAACAACCGAACAATATGGCATTGATAACAAACCTAAAAATGGAGGAAATTGTTTTTTTAGACATATAACTAAGGTTGTATCATTTATTGCTTTAAAATTGAATGTTTTATCTGATAATTTATCATTCACATTACCAAAAACCCATGCTCCAGAAGAAGCAATTTTAGGATCAATAATTCGCAAAAAACTATAAACAAAATCAGAAGCTATAACTTTTCTGCCCCTGCCATTAACAAACAATGGGTGATTATGAAAATAAATATCATTTCTAAGATAAAACGTATAATATATGCCATCTTCAGATATTTTCCAGTCTTTTGCAATGCATGGTTTAACTTTTAATGCTTCATCTAATTGAACCAAACCATTAAATAAATGGTTTGCAGCCCAAATTGTAGATTGGTCTTTTGAAAAAGCAGGATCTAGTGATATGATACCAGCAGCTTCATTATATTTAAATACTATTTTAGAATTGTTTTCCCCCCTTTTCCCACCACAAGAGAACATTAAAATCAAACTAAATAATAAAGCTAAATATTTTAGCATAAACATATTGTTAAAACAACAAAATTATAAGGATTATTTGAAAAAAATATTTTTACTTTTATATAAAGTTTAAATTCTCGTTTCGAGCATTTCTGCACCCTTCATAATAGACCATACCTGTATTATGACAGAAAACTCAATTTAAACAATACAAACAAATTAATGAAACACAACTATAAAAATACTGTACTGTTTTACAACTAAACCATATTAATATTTTGTCATTTTTTTTAACTTAGAATAAAACTAAATAAGGTAGAAAGAGATAAAGTTTACTTCCGAATTGATCTAATTTCCTTCTTAACTATACTTTGAAAGTTCAGTTACTAAAAAACTTAACAAAAAAAACTCATTTAAAATTTAATGCTTATCCCCTGTTGTACCTAAATAAATTTTTATCAGAAACAGCT
>DYDE01000062.1 GCA_020718065.1 Marinifilum sp.
GGGACGACTGTTTTCAAAACAAGAATAACGAAATTATTGGCGTTTTCTTGCTGTCACTAATTAAATCAGACCTCTTTCATATAGATCAAAAAATCTATACCTTTGCCTTCACTTACAAAAGTAGATTTTATGATGACAAATACTTCGCATATTATCAATATGTTTGGAGAGGATAATGCTGAATATTTCAATGCTATTGCTCCACCCATCATTCAAACAAGTAATTTCCGATTTAAAAATATCGACCAACTAAGAAAAGCAATAAAAAATGAAAAAGAAAGTTTTGTATATTCAAGAGGGAACAATCCTACTTTAATAATACTGTCTAAAAAACTTGCTGCCCTCGAAGGTGCAGAAGACACACTGCTTTTTGCAAGCGGCATGGCTGCTATTTCAAACGCCATTCTTTCTAATATCAATAACGGGGAGCATATTATTTGTGTAAACAAACCATATTCGTGGACAAGTCATCTTCTAAAGAATTTATTGCCCCGTTTTGGAGTCGAACATACATTTATAGATGGAACTGATTTAGAAAATTTCAATAAAGCCAGACAAAAGAATACCCGTATCATCTATCTCGAAAGTCCGAATTCCTGGACCTTCGAAATGCAGGATTTGTCTGCCGTAGCTCAATTTGCAAAAAAGCATAAGATTACAACCATTATAGACAACAGTTATTCATCTCCCATAAACCAGCAACCCATAAAACACGGTATTGATATTGTTGTACACTCAGCAACTAAATATATTGGAGGACATAGCGATACTGTTGCGGGTGTATTGTGTAGCAACAAAGCCATGATCGAAAAAGTATTTAATAACGAATATATGACCTTTGGCGGAATTATAGCTCCTTTCAATGCATGGCTCTTATTGAGAGGACTCAGAACCCTTCCTTTAAGAATGGAAAGACATGCCAAAACTGCACAAACAATGGTTACATTCTTAGAAAAACATCCAAAGGTCATCAAAGTATTTTATCCATATTCAGAAAGCTTTCCTCAATTCAATTTAGCAAAGAAACAAATGAAACAAGGAGGTGGTTTGCTGTCAATTCTTTTAAACACCAAGGATGTTAAAAAAATTGAAACCTTCTGCAATGCTTTAAAACATTTTCAGTTAGCTGTATCGTGGGGAGGTTACGAATCTCTGGTTTTCCCTGTTTGTACCTTTGTTGACGATGAAAGATTTTCTGAACTGCCCATCAATTTAGTCAGGTTATATGCAGGTTTGGAGGACGAACAATTGCTAATAAATGATCTAACCCAGGCTTTGAAAAAGATTTAATTCTATATCTGGAGTTCGTTTGAAATAATTTTGTTAGAATATGAATATTTGGGCCAAAGCTCGATTTATTTTTGCAAAACCAACCCTACACTAAATTTCTGATGACGGTATCGCCCAACACCATTGCACATCAAGCTGCTTCCTTTGAATATTTAATAAAGAAAGGTTGCAAATATATAATCGCTTCCCTCTATTATTTATCCAACAGACAATTAACAGGTGAAATAAACCAACTTTCTCCAAACGTCTGCGAAAGCGAAAGGGGCATTGATACCTATCGTCGATAAACAGGGAAAGAAGTTATTCAAAAAAGGAGCACCAATGTTTATTCAAAAACATTATAATATGGCATTTCCTATAATTTCGATAATAGAGGATAATTTGAGTAAGGGGGTATAATCATAATTAACAATATTGGTCCATAGACTATTCATTTATTTTTTTTGCCTGATACTTCTCAATTTCAATATCCAGTTTTTTATTTCTTTGTCAAGATTTTCTTTATAATAAAATTCTGGTATATATAGGAATCAACATCAAATAAATTATTAAGTAAATACAGATATTTTGTAACTATTATACTTTTTCATCAATTGGCAGTGTACTATTAAGTTTAAAGTCATTATATCTTATGATAACAAACAAAATGATCATATTCTTAAGTTTAGTAAGAACTCGAAATAAAAAAATAATCATAATATGGCTTTTCTAATTCTTCTATCATTATATTAATATTTGAAACTTTAATTTACGAACTATCATTGCAATACTCTATTGTTTCATAAGCTAATTTTTGAGCTAAATGTTTTACTAATTATAAACTCTAATATAATTTTAGAATTTAATCGGACATCAGTGAAAGAAATATATTATTTTTACATATCTATAATATATTAAAACATCCCATTATGAGAAATTTATTATATGTTTTTGTAATTGCTGTATTTTTTTCTTCTTGTTTTAAAAAACATCCCAAGATTGATTATAACAACCAAAACAAAAAAGATTCACTTACAATGAATAATATTGTAA
Organism: Marinifilum sp.; assembly: GCA_020718065.1. Classification (GTDB taxonomy): domain Bacteria; phylum Bacteroidota; class Bacteroidia; order Bacteroidales; family CG2-30-32-10; genus CG2-30-32-10. The sequence continues at coordinate 2,323 of DYDE01000062.1, forward strand.
ATGATACATCAAAGGTTTTGATAGCTGAACTTCCGGTATATTTTGACAGTACAGATTATATGATGCATCCTCTGGAACTGGAAAACATAAACAATAAAAACAATAAACGAATACTTAATATTGGTTCGTCATCGATTTCTGACTTTTCTGGTAGTAGTAGCAACGTATATGTGGAATCTTACAATTCTGATTATATATCGGGTAATATTATCAATATTGTTTTTGAAAACATAAAAACCAAAGAACAGCGTTTGCTCACAAATAAAGTTATCAATATTACAAGTTCCCAGTTTTTACGAGAATTGTATAAAAAAACAAATCAGCAATATATGTTATACACTGTAATAGATAACGACTTAAATAATGACGGAAGGATGGATTATCAGGATATTGGTTCACTTTATATAAGCAGGCTTGACGGAACCGAATTTACCAAGCTTACAAAACTGTATCATGATTATATTGGAGGAAAGCTCATACTAAAGGAATCTAAATATTACTACAGAACCATAGAAGACATAAATAAAGATGGGTTATTTAATAAAGCAGATAAAATACATTATTATTATATAGATTTTTCTGTAAATCCTTATAAAGTGGAGGAGTATTTTCCGTTAAGACTAATAACCAAATAAATAATTAAATATAATATTTTATGAAAATAGAACTTACAAAAGAACAATACAAAACGCTCCTTAAAATAATGTATTGTGGGGAATGGATGATAAATAGCTATAAGTTAAAAAAAGACAAAGCTTATGAGGAAACTGAGAATCTTGAACAACACCTGTTCTCTTATGCAAAAGAATTTGGATTAGAAAATTGGTTTAATTATGAAGAAAAACAAGGTTCTGCTTTATATACATACGACAAGGAACAAAGTTTTCATAAATTAGTTGACAAATACAACCTTCAACAAAAGAAATTAATATGACTAAAATAATACCTTTCAATCAGAACGGAATTCCCTATCGCTTTTGTTATTATATAGCTATTGCCACCGCATTATTAACAATTATAACTTTTGGTATTGCCTTATTCACTCCTCCCATTTCGGGACCTTTCTGCAAAGAAGCCTGCATTGATTACCCTTACGCCAACATCATATCCCGTTTTCCACGCGATTATATCTGGATGTACCCGGCAATTGTATTAACATTGTTGTATGTGGTATTGTTTGCATGCATCAAACAATATAGTCCACCTAATAAGAAAATATATGCTCAGCTCGGATTGTTGTTTTCGGTAATGTCTGCTACAATATTGGTAATTGATTATTTTATACAAATTTCTGTTATACAGCCAAGCCTATTGAATGGTGAAAAAGAGGGCATTTCTATTTTAACCCAATATAATCCACATGGTATTTTTATTGCATTGGAAGAAATTGGTTATCTGCTCATGAGCCTTTCTTATCTTTGTGTAATTCCTGTTTTCTCAAAAGCAATTAAATTAGAGCATACCATTCGATGGATTTTTATTTTAGGTTTTGTTTTAATGATAATTTCCTTAATTGTTGTATCGCTAATACTTGGTGTAAACCGCGAATATGTTTTCGAGGTAATAGCAATTTTCATTGACTGGACCGTATTAATTATTGCAGGATTTTTGTTGGCAAAAGTTTTTAAAAAGGAAGATAAAAAATATGAATATTAAAAAATTGTTGGTTGTTGGTTTTGTTCTCATAACCAATATGTTGTTTGCACAGAAATATGCCGGTATTATTATAAATAAAAATACCGGAAAACCAATTGAATATGTAAATATTGGTGTGCTGGGAAAAAATATTGGCACAGTTTCGGATATGAATGGAAATTATTCTTTGACTATAGATCCACAATTTGATAATGAAGTTTTAAGAATTTCGTGTATTGGTTATTATCCTGTTTCCTTAAAAGTATCTGATTTCAAAAGCCTTAAAAGCGCTAATATATATTTAGAAGTTAAAATCTTTGAAATACCTGAGGTTGTTATTCGTCCAAGAATATACAAACAACAAACATTGGGTGTTACAACCAAAGCACATATTGCTGCTGCTGGATTTAAAGATAATAATTTGGGTTATGAATGTGGTATTATCATGAAGATAAAGAAATCAGCAATTATTGAAAAAGTAAATATAAATTTTGCAAGTTGCAGTTATGATACCATATTATACAGACTCAATATATATAAGGTTAAAGGAGAAATAGAGTTTGAAAACATTTTACAAAAACCAATTTATATAAAACTACCAAAAGCGAAAACAAAAGAAACAGTAATTATAGATTTATTACAGTATAATATGATCGTACAGGGAGATATTTTGGTAACGTTGGAACACGTTAAGGATTTAGGACCAGGTAATCTGTATTTTTGTGCAGGTATGTCCGGGAAAACTTATTATAGAAAGACGAGTCAAGGTATATGGGAAACAGCACCTGTTGGTGTAAGTATAAGTGTTGATGCTAAAGTGGAGAAATAAAAAGAAAATAAAACAATATTATATTCTATCATCATACTCAGTTGGTCGTAGCAATTAGTCTATTGTTGGGGTTTAAATTATACGACAGAGAAGTTGTGCGAAGATTTTATCTTCGTACAAAATAAAGGTTAATCTTTGACTAACAAAAGGAAAAATTACAGATTCAAGATAAATGTTTTGAAAATTTTATTATATATGTAGTTGCAAACTACAGATTATAAAGTGCGAAGTTACAAACTTCGCACAACGGGAATGAAAAAACAATATTATATTCTATCAACATACCCACTTGTTAATTTTATATGAAACGGTTTTTTAATCCCTTCCATTATTAATGTTTATCTGTGTATTCTGATTTTCTATCGGCAAATTGATTTTCCTGATTTTTTGTCCTCTTTAACGAGGGAAATACTTATGATGTAGAGTTCTTTTTTATTATAGTTGAGCACCATCTATTTTTGAATTGTAATTTTCAAAAAATAGGTAATATGAAAGCACAACTAATCGTTTTAATTATTTCATTTCTGGCAATAAATATAAGTATTGCTGGTTCCCCAACTGATAAGGATGTAATAACAAACGGCAGTATTTCGGGTATTGTTGTTGACAAACAAACCCAAAAACCTGTTGAATATGCCAATGTAGTTCTTTATAACCAAAATGATTCTTCCATGGTTACAGGAATAGTAACAGCTGCAGATGGAAAGTTTCAGTTAAAGAATATTAAAGAAGGCAACTATTACATTGCAGCATATTTTATTGGATATAAGAAAATATTTGTAAACAACATTTCTATATCTAAAAGCAAACGCGATGTAGTTTTGGAATCGATACAAATTGAACCCTCCTCTACTGTTCTCAATGAGGTTTCGGTTACTGCTGACAAAAATGATGTTGAGTATAAAATAGATAAAAAGGTGGTGAATGTTAGCCAGAATTTAAACAATACTGGTGGTACGGCCGTTGATGCTTTAAAAAATGTTCCCGGTGTGAATGTAGATAATGATGGCAATGTAAGTTTAAGAGGAAGTACCAGTTTTACAGTTTTGGTTGATGGTAAACCTTCTGTATTAACAGGAAGTGAAGCACTAAAACAAATACCTGCATCGGCAGTTGATAAGATTGAAGTAATAACAAATCCATCAGCTAAATATGATGCAGAAGGAACTTCTGGTATTATTAATATTATAATGAAAAAAGGAAGTAATATTGGATTGAATGGAGTAATTAATGGCTCTATTGGGCTTCGTGATAAATATACCGGCGATTTTCTGTTGAATTACAAAAAGAATAAAATAAACTATTTCTGTGGTTTTAATTACAGAAACTCAAAAAACATAAATTACACAGATACTTATAAAGAATCAACTGTGAGAAAAGATACCATTGATTATCTCGAAAGCAAGGCAATTCGTGATATGATATTCAGGAGCTATATTGGAAAAGCAGGTTTTGATTATAATATAAATGACAAGAACACGATTTCTTTATCGGGACAAATCGGACAGGTTGATTTCGATGGTTATACCAATACCAAATATCATATTTGGGAAAACCCCTTAACATTAAACAATTATATTCTAATTAAAGAACACATGAGCGTAATGGGCAATTATTATCTGGCAAATCTCAGCTATCAAAAGAAATTTAAAAAAGAAGGTCATGAATTGAACTCTTTGCTTTTCTATTCTTATTGGGACGGAGAAAGAAATGAATTTAATAAAGACTATGTTACCAATCAGGATTGGGTGAGTCCATTAAACAATCCTTATCAAAGCAGAAGACTGAGGGATGAAATTAAAAAAGAGGTAAGAATAAAAGTTGATTATGTGCTGCCAATTGATTCTTTAAGCAAAATTGAAGCCGGATACCAGACCAATCTGAAACCAATCACTTCCAACCAAAGTTTTGAAGAATTAAACAGCATTGAAAACACATGGGTAGAAGATCCTTCGTTCAAAGATAATTTGTCTTTTTATCAAAACATTCATGCGTTATACTCTACTTATACCAATCAGTTTAAAAAATTCGATTACCAGATAGGATTAAGAGCAGAATATAGCGATAGAATGCTCGATCAGAAGATACTTAATAAAAAGTATGCGTATCAAAATCTTGATTTCTTCCCCTCCGCATCCATATCAAGACAATTTAAAAATGACATTCAATTGCAATTGAGTTATAGCCGGAGAATAAACCGTCCTAATGAACAATTGCTTAATCCAATGCCTATGTATAGCGACAATTATACATCCATGCGTGGCAATCCAGAACTAAAACCCGAATTTATTGATTCGTATGAATTGAACTATATGAAACGTTACAAATCATCTTACTATTCAGTTGAAACTTATTTCAGACAGAACAACAATACCTTTAACCAGATGATACATGTGGATGATGCCGGAAATTATTACATAGACTTTGGCAATATAGACAAGACTTATTTTATAGGAACAGATGTGTCAGGAAATTTTAATATTAACAAATGGTTTAGTGTTTCCTCAGCAATAAGTGTATTTGCATATAAATATGTTTCTCAGAACATTTCATATGAAGTACCAGACTGGCCAGTTTCGGCAAATGCGAGAGCAAATTTCAACTTCAAAATAAACAAAACAACAAGATTACAACTAAATGGTTTTGTAAATGCACCTTACTATGATGTGCAGGGATGGCAGGATTATTTCTATTTCGGAGGTGTTTCAGCAAGAAAAGATTTTCTGAAGAACTTCACCGCAGTATTAAATGTTACAAATCCATTTAATATTTACCAATATCATGCGAAGAACAAGGATACCAACTTGTATAATACCTTCCATATTTGGGGTGAATCGCCATCGGTTGTTTTTAGTTTGAGCTATAAAATAAATAATTATAAACCGGTGCAAAGACAGGAAGAACCGGTTGATTTGAATATTAATTAACGGGACTTCTAAAAATTGCTTTTTCTTCGTTGGACTTCAATTTTAAAATCCTCATTTACTAATGTAAACTCCGGTTTTAAAATTTTGTCCACCTCAAAAAATCTAATTTTTAAAAGCACTCTTAATGGTAAATCAAAAAAACAGGATTTTAAATCATACTTTAATAATGAACAAGGAACAACAATATTTGATTTATGATTTTTCTAAAACTTCTAAAATCACAAATCATTGTTCCTTGTTCTTAAATTTAAGAAAAATGAAATTATAAATTATTGTTTCAAATGTATATAACAAACAATATATAATGTAGGTGAGTATTCACCATAAACTGTAGGTTTACGTTCTTTATATAATTTTTAATGTCGGTTGATTCGGGTAAGCAGACAAAGAATAGATTGACAAACCAATGAATGTTTCTTGTGGTAAAAAATTATTTGATAAAAGCCTGCGTTTTATGTTTATTTAGAAATCTTCTAATGGCATAAGCAATATTAGAGATTAACAAATACTGAATATGTTTCACTTACCCCTGCTGCGCTTTATTTTAAAAAAAGTTCAGCAGGTTTTTTATTTAAATTTTTATTTGAAACAGTTTTTTTTTGAAAGAGATCTTTTTAATTTTTGAAAACAGGTAATTTTTTGAAATGCCTGGTAATTGCTTTTCTGGTTAGTACTCCAAAATTTGAGTAGCTTGTAGAAAATTGTTTTTATGCTACTCCAAAATTTGAGTAGCTTATAACAAATTGTTTTTATGTTACTCCAAAATTTGAGTAGCTTATAACAAATTGTTTTTATGCTACTCCAAAATTGGAGTAGCTTGTAACAAATTTTATTTATACTACTCCAAAATTGGAGTAGCTTATAACAAATTGTTTTTATACTACTCCAAAATTGGAGTGGCATATATCCGTTTTATTTTATCCTACTCCAAAATTGGAGTAAAATGTCAGAAAATAAATTATAGTAAACTAAAAAAGAGAGTACGGTTTAATAGGAATTAAATCAATTGGTCTGAAAATGGAATTGAAGAGAGGAAAAAGAATTGATGTTTGTAAAAAATCATTTTATTGATTAATATTGTGGGGAATATGGTTAAATTTGTTTGGGAATAGTAAAAGAAAAATTTATTTATAAAAAACAAAAAAATGCAACTAAAAAAACTAAGCCTATTAATCATCCTTATCAGCATTTTTGGCTGTAATCGCGCTGTTAAACAAGAACGTTTTATTTTTATAGATTATAACGATGTGATGCAGGATTTGAATACAAAAGGAAAAGCTTCGGAATACTACAGCAAGCTCAACTACAAAGCAATGATATGTCTTGATACCGCTTGTATGGTGACATTTAATAAACTAAATCCCGACTATAAGCAAACCAACCATATAGACTCTTCTTTTATGGAAATAGTTGCTTTTATCAATAGTAACTGGACAAGAGAAATGCATGTAGATTTTGAAAGCATGAAATATATTTTTAGCGATGCTGATATTATAAACCGAATGTGTTCCTACATTTATACAAATGGCATCAATTACAACAATATCGACAGCACCATTTATATAAAAGACGACAACAAGGCTGTTTTTAGTCATCATTATACTGGTGGCACAGAAACATTCCGTGCAATGTTAATTAAAAACAAATTGAAATTTCAGTTGGTTCAGACAATAAAGGAATAAAATTATAAAGCATTTATTTGTAACCAGATAAATTATTTTTAAATTTGTAGAAAAGGTGTAAAAATGACCAGACAAGAAATAAAAACGGAAATAAAAAAAGTAATTGATAATTTCCCTGACAATATGCTTGAGGAAGTATTACAATATTTAAAACAAGTTCAAAAAGCAAAACTAAAAGATGTTGAAACATCTATTTATTTAGGTCAAATACTTCGTGAAGATAAAGAATTGCTTGAAAAATTAGCACAATGATAGATATAAATGAAGTATTAAAAATACATCAACTGTTAATTGAACATTTTGGCGGAACAACAGGGGTTCGGGATAATAATTTGCTAGAATCTGCATTATCCAGACCAATTGCTACTTTTGATGGAAAAGACTTATATATTTCCATTGAAGAAAAAGCAGCTGCAATCATAGAAAGTATAGTAACCAATCATCCATTTATAGATGGGAATAAAAGAACAGGATATGTAATAATGAGATTATTTCTACTTAAAAATGGAAATGACATTAAAGCAACTCAGAAAGAAAAATATGAATTTGTAATAGCAATAAGTTCTGGAAAATTACATTTTAAGGAAATATTGGATTGGATAAAAAAACATATCATACCCTTTGTTCCATAATATTAAGTAGAATTAATACTTAAATCAACAAGATCAATTCTACTTCAATATCCCGTTATCAATAATCACCCGTTATCCAGTTGTCGTGTGGTGTTTCGGAATACATACGCACCACGCTCCCACAAGTGCAACACATATCAGCTAATAAAAACTCCGGTTTATTGGGATTGAAAACAGACTTTTTAGGGTTTTCATAATAAACCTTCAATGGATGGTTTTGCGAACTATCGCAATACATTTTTACTTTGTTTGTAATCTTATCACTACCACAATAAATACATTTAGTTATTATCATTTTTTTGTTTTTTGGTTATTAATATTCAAAACTAAAACATTATTATATAAATGACAACAATTTGTAATTTTTTGCATCTACGATTTAATGTTTTTTTTGATTTGGTAGTAATTAAAATTTACATTAAAGTAGCAAATTATGTCAAATATCAATACATACAAACAACAGTTGGTTTGATATTTGTAAAAATTATATTTTTGCAAAAAATATTATCTATATGAAAAAACTTTTTATTACCACAATCTGCTTTGTCTTTTTATTTTCAATAAGTAAAGCACAAACATTTGTAAAACATGTTTCATTTAGCAAGTTCGACACTTATGCAAAATCATTAAACGATAAAGGTTTTACTTATTTGTTTGCAGAACCCAAAGGCGATGTTTCTAAATCAAATTTATCCTACTCAGCCATGTTGAAATATGGCAAAGGATCCATTGATATTATAATAATGGATATCAAAGAATTTGAGAATGGAAGCAGCAAATTGGCAGACACAAATACAGGGGTGTATAAAAAATATGATCATCGTATTGTTTTCTGGTCGCTATACAAAGCAAAACAAGCATTTCTATGGATAGAACTTGCAGACATTGATGCATTATTTATTTTAGGACTGCAACCTTCCACAAGTCAGGAAGAAATTGAAAAGATTATGATTCAAATAGCATGTTTGGATTATTTTAAACCAATAAAATAGTTATTTTTTTGTGATACTTTGGTGTTTTTGTGCTTTTATGACATAAACATGTTAAAAATCACTATTTTAATAAAACCAATATCTTAGCTTTAAAATCATAAAAGATTGCTAATGACCAAAAACTATGATGTAATTGTTATTGGAGCCGGAGCAGCAGGTTTGCTTGCAGCAGGCAGAGCTGCAGAATGTGGAGCAAAAGTTGCTATCTTGGAAAAAATGAGCAAGCCAGGCAGAAAACTGATGATTACCGGCAATGGAAGATGCAACATAACAAACACTGCTCCCTTTAATGAATTTATTAAACATATTGGACCTGAAAATCGTTTTATCCGTTCTGCATTTTCCAGATTTTTTTCAAAGGATATTGTTTATTTATTAGAAAAACTCAATGTTCCAACTACTGTTGAAGAAGGTGAATTTGTTTTCACCAAATCAAGTAAAGCAACAGATGTGGTAAATGCACTGGTTGAATGGAACAATAATCTTGGTGTCGATATCTATTGCAATACCAATGTATTGGAAATTGTTAAACTAAACAACACCATTGAACATATAATAACAAATGATGGTACAAAATATTATCCCAAAAGCATAATTATTGCTTGTGGAGGAGCTTCTTATCCGGCAACTGGCTCAAGCGGTGATGGATATAAATGGTTTAAATCATTGGGGCATAAAGTTACATCCATACGTCCGGCACTTGTCCCTTTGGAAACCAAGGGAGATACAGCCCAACGATTGCAAGGGTTAAGCTTACCAAAAACCAAAATTAATGTTTGGATAGATGGAAAAAAGAAGATAGAACAAAAAGGTGATATGCTCTTTACCCACTTCGGAATAACAGGTCCATTAATACATTCGCTGAGCAGACATGTAATTGATGATATTCAGAAAAGTAGAAATGTTATTTTTGCAATAGATTTGTTAGCTGAAATTAAAGAAGAAGAAACCGACGCTTATTTAATAAATATACTTAACACTCATGGCAAGAAATTGTTTGATAATATTCTTGCATTGATATTACCACCAAAGCTTATACCACTTTGCATAGAGCAAACCAAAATACTTGCTGATAAAACAGGAAATCAAATTAATGCCAATGAAAGAAAACGGCTAAGACTATGGCTCAAAGAGTTTAAACTCGAAATTGCAGGAAGTCGTTCTTTTGCAGAAGCAATGATTACTTCTGGTGGTGTTAATTTAAATGAAATTGAAGCTAAAACTATGAAATCGAAGCTTATTGAAAATCTTTACGTAGCTGGAGAAATATTAGATCTGGATGCCGATACAGGTGGATATAATTTGCAAATTGCTTTTTCAACAGGATATATTGCAGGGGAAAATGCTGCAAAACATGCATAAATTCGGATATAATAATTTTAGTTTTTAGTTTAAAAAAATTATCTTTATACTTTAAAAGTAATATTACGACAAATAATATTACCCATTTTAAATTGCTTATGTATAAAAAGATTTTGGTTTTTTTTAGTCTGCTTTTAATTCTGACAGGTATAACATCGGGCCAGAAAGAAACCCAAATTATAGATTCTTTAAGGGAAAGATTGGCTTATTATCAGTCTATAGACAGCAACAGTTATCATGTTAGCAATACATTATTGTTATTAGAACTCGAAACCCAAATTACTGATCCATATCAATGTTTGGAATATGGAAAACTAGCAATAAAAATTGCAGAAAAAAGAGGCGACAAAAATAGTTTAGCAGGACATTGCAATGTGATGGGCCATGTTTATATATCTATGAAACAGTATTATACTGCCATGCAATACTTTTTCAGGGGATATAAAACAATGGTCGAGTTTGGCAAAGAAGATTCTACTGGGTATTATCTGGTAGATATTGGCAATGGTTTTTTTGCAGATAACAACAACGATTTGCCTGTTAAATACTATAGAAAAGCAGCACAGGTGTTTAATAAAGTTCACAATGACTACGGAGTTGCAGTTGCTTTTAATAATATCGGATTAGTAAAAAACAGGATTGAGGAACAAGATTCGGCTTTATTTTATTTTAATCTGGCATTATCATTTCGTCAAAAACTAAATGATTCTTTCTTGATAGCACACTCATATAGATATATCGGAGATACCTATAAAAAAAAGAAAAAATACGATACTGCACTCGTTTATTTAAAACATGGACTATCTATTATAATTAAATCAGATAGAAAAATATATGATCAAAAGAGATTTTATGAAGAAATTTACCAATCAATAGCAGAGGTATATGAATTAGAACAAAATTACAAACAGGCAATAGTTTATTATAAATTATCTCTGCAAGCCATTAATGATGATTTAAAAAATAAGTTTTCACAAACCATGGTGATGCAAAAAATTGCATCATGCTATATACAATTAAATCAATATTTATTAGCCCAGTATTACGCTTTAGATGCTTTAAAAATAGCAGAAGAACTCAATTCTTTAAATGACAAAAGAAACTGTCATTTAATACTTATTCAAATTTATACCAATACAAACAATAACCAGAAACTATTTACCCATTTAAAATTATTTTCACAATTAACAGATTCCCTTCTCAAAGACCAATCTGATGAGAAATTTACAGGATTAAGAATTCAGGTGGAATCCTATCAGAAAGAAAAAGAATTGGCTTATCAGAATGTTTTGCTTGCAAGTGAAAAGGCTAAATTAAAAAATAGAGCTATTATAAGAAATATGCTTATTATTGGATTTGTATTATTGGTATTGTTAGTTATAGCTTTATTTATAGCTTTTAGAAGAAAACAAAGTATTAATAAAATTCTATCAGAAAAAAATATTCAGATAAGCCAACAAAAAGAAGAATTAGAATTAACCTCAAGTTTTAAACAGCAGTTTCTCGCTAATATGAGTCATGAAATCCGTACACCAATGACCGGTATTATTGGAATGATCGATTTTCTTGAAAAAACAAAGTTAGATGAGAAACAAAAAGAATATATAGAAATCATAAGGAATTCATCTGAAGTATTATTGATGATCATAAATGATATACTGGATTTATCAAAAATCGAGGCTGGGAAAATGGAATTGAAACCAATTGTTTTTAGTGTAGATGCATTGGTTAGAAAAACTCAATTATTATTTACTTCTCTATGTAAAAAGGAAGATTTATTAATTGAGTTTAAATGTGATGATGAATTACCAGATTTTATTAAAGCAGATGAATTGAGAATAATGGAGATAATTACAAATCTCATATCAAATGCTATAAAATTTACTGAAAAAGGAGTTATTACAATAGAAATAAAATTGATCTGGATCGAGAACGATAATATAAAAATAAAAATTGAAGTTAAAGATACCGGAATTGGTATAGGTAAAGAAGATCAGGAACAATTATTTAAAGTTTTCTCACAAATAGATTCTGCTCCAACTCTTAAATATAAAGGTTCCGGACTAGGCCTGTCAATATGCAAAAAATTAGCTGAACTAATGGGTGGGGAAATAAATATGGAAAGTGATGGTGTAAATGGAAGCAATTTTTGGTTTACTTTTTTTGCTAAAACAGTATCGAAGAACCCTATTAAACAGATAATTCAAGATGAAAAAAATGAATTATCACGATCATTAAATATCTCTGTTCTGCTTGTTGAAGATAAGTTGGTGAATCAAAAAGTAATTGAATTAATGCTAAATTATCTAGGATGTAAAACAACCATTGTATCCAATGGAATGGAAGCACTAGATAAAGTTGATAAATACATATTTGATATTATCCTTATGGATATTCAAATGCCGGTGATGGATGGTATCACTACTGTAAAAGAATTAAGAAAAAGGCATCATACCCTCCCACCGATTATTGCAATAAGTGCCAATGTAATTGAAGGATATAAAAACAAATATATTTCAGAAGGGATGGACGATTGTATTGCAAAACCTATAAAATCTGATGAACTGGCAAGAATAATTACAAAATGGAGTAAAATAGCTAAATAAACTTTTTTATTACATTAACCAAAAAGCACCAATGTTTTGAAGGTGAATTAAAATATACATACTTTCACTTTTGACAAAAGCAAAGTACCCCATTGAAGGGGGATTTAGGGGGATGTCTTATTCATTTCTTCAATTTTAAATTTTATGATTAATACAAGTTAAAATTATTTTAGCTTATTGTTTTTTTGGGAAAATATATGTAGGTTTGTTTTTAAAGAAAGCTTTGTTTAAAAACTAAATTATAGACATAGTCCATAATTCAAATAAAAGGCAAGCTATTTTTATTAAAATTAATCATATTAATACAAGGGAATTAACAAACAAAATCTATGATTCCTAAAATCAAAATATGTTGCATAAGTACTATTGGGGAAGCAAAAACAGCCATTGAATATGGAGCCTCCGCAATTGGATTGGTTGGCAATATGCCAAGCGGACCAGGAGTTATTTCAGATGATCTGATTTTAAGAATAGCTAAAACAGTTCCTCCTCCCATTGGAACTTTTCTGCTAACAAGCGAATCTACTGTTGAAAATATTATTAAACATCATCAAAGAACGCTGACAAATACGATACAAATTGTTGATGCACTTACCCAAGGCTCTTACAAAGAATTAAAAGATGCATTACCTGCCATAAAACTGGTTCAGGTAATTCATGTTATCGACGACAGATCTGTTGATGAAGCCATTGAAATTTCTGAACAGGTGGACGCCATTCTTCTTGATAGTGGCAATCCAAATTTAAAAATAAAAGAATTGGGGGGAACTGGCAGGGTTCATAATTGGAAACTAAGCCGTAAAATTCGCGATAGTATCAAGATCCCCATATTTCTTGCTGGTGGACTAAATGCTGAAAATGTAAAGCAAGCAATAGAAGAAGTGAACCCTTTTGGACTGGATTTATGCAGCAGTATGAGAACTGATGGCAAACTTGATAAAATAAAATTAGAAAAGTTTTTTGATACTGTATTTAACAATAAATAAATGATAACTTCCAAAGAAATCAAAAATTTTGCTTTATCTCTTGGTGCTGATAAATGTGGAATTGCCAGTATTGACAGATTTAAAGAAGCTCCGGTAGGTTTCAAACCAACTGATATTTACAAAGATTGCCAATCGGTTGTTGTTTTCCTAAAACAAATGCCTAAAGAAACCATCATGGCTTCCAATCCGATCCCATATACCCATACTGCTTATTTGTTATATAATATTCTTGACAAAATAGGATTGGAAACTTCTTATTTTATTGAGAAAAAAGGCATGCATGGAATTCTAATTCCATCAGATGTTCCATACATGTATTGGGATGAGACAAGAAAGCATGGTCAAGGAATTCTTTCTATGCGTCATTCAGCCTATTTAGCAGGGTTGGGATTTCTTGGAAAAAACACCTTGCTTATCAATAAAGATTTAGGCAATATGGTTTACATTGGGGCAATTCTCACAAATGCAAAACTTGATGCAGATCCATTGGTGAGTAATATTGATTGCCCCTCTAACTGTAAAATTTGTCTTGAAGCTTGTCCTGCAAAAGCATTAGATGGAATTACTGTTAATCAAAAATTATGCAGAGAATATTCTTTCTATAAAAATGAAAGAGGCTTTGATATTTATGATTGTAACAAATGCAGAAAATTATGTATTTTAAGAACAGGAAAAAGAAAAAAATGACTACGTTGTTTTGAAAGTGAATTAATATATATATACTGTTACTTTTGACAAAAGCAAAGCCTCGCTTTGAAAGGAGATTTAGGGGGATGTCTTTTCATTTCTTCAATTTTAACTTCTAAAATACGCAACACTTCCTGCATATTTCTTTTCACATCAATATCTGTAAAACGAATAAAATTCACACCTAATACTTCAAGTCTTTTTTGTCTCTTTATATCATTTATTTGAATCTCATCACTAATATGGCTACTGCCGTCAATTTCAATAGCAAGCATAAGTTCATGACAATAAAAGTCAACAATATATTCATCAATCGGGACTTGCCTGTGAAACTCGACACCAAACCTTTTTCTTCGAATATCCTGCCAAAGTAAAACTTCTGATAAAGTCATTTCTTTGCGAAGCTTTCTTGCTAATATTTTAAGATTTGGGTTATATGGAATTAATTTGTTCTTTGTCATATTCAGTATTTAATTACATCCCCCTTTATCCCCCTTCAAAGGGGGACTATAAAAGTATAAAATTTTCTTAAACATTTGTTATATTCCCAAATAGCCATTATCTTGCATAAGCAAATATAAAATCATAAAATATGTCAGACAATATTTTTGAAGAATATAAAGATTATTACCATGTGAGGGCTGAGCGTTATGCCAACAATCCAAATTATCGTAATTCTTATGAAGCTGAAAAAAATCTACGTGATGCATTTCTGAGTTGCACAGTAATGGAAGAATTCAGAACCAAAATTGGGAATCTGAATCAAAAATGCGCCACCGCTTTAACTAAGGACAAATACCTGATGGAACAATTATTTTATAAGAAATTGGAAGAAACTGTCAGGGTAAATGCATCTAATAGAATACTTGTAAAAGTTGATCAGTATGAAAATGTTTCGGATCTCATTACCATGGTAAACGAAGAACTGAACAAAAATAATATTGAAATTTCAATGGATGAGGCAAACCGGCAATTTCATTACGACTGGGGACTCATTGACAATGTCGAAATTTATGAAAATGCGGTTGTTCCAAATGAATACAAACATGATATGGCAGAAAGTGTTAATTTGTTCAAAGAAAGTATTAGAGAGAATGTTACCCGGCTTGAAGAAAACAACAGTCATTGGCAAAAAGGATGGAAGCTAACACCGGATATTATCACAGAACACCGCCACGGACGGCTTCTTCCTTATAAAGATGAACATATTGCTGAACAATTAAAAAAATATAAATCAATTACCAACCGTTAATCAATAATATTATGCCACTCGATCCAATGATGTCGGATGCCATTCTGGGTACATTCCAGAAAATGGCAGATGAAATAAAAACAAAAAACCTTAGCGGTGAAAATATTGATAAGATGATGCAAACACTTGACCGCATGAAAGAACTGGCTAATATCCACAGCGATATGAACGCCTTCAACGGACAAGTAATGCAAGAGAACTTATATGGTAAATTCAGCGATTATTACGGGAAAGCAATGAGTGCTCAGACAACTACTTCCAGTTCTTCTTCCGGTGAAGCGAACCCTGATTATTTGAAGCAAAACCTTGATGCCTTGCGCAATGCTATTAAGAGAATAAAAGAATCAAAGGAAGAAGCATTAAAAAGGGACAGGGAATATGATCCCCAAAAGGCCATGCAACAGACAATGGACTTTGTTGAGCGCAACAAAGAAAAGTATGGGCTTGCAAAAGGAATCGAAATGAGCGGAGGCATTGAAGCAGTGAAAAAAGAGGCTGAGAAAGATATTGATAAAACACTCAAAGAAAGACCAAATGCTTATGACAATTCTGTTGAAATAGAAATCCTGATTAATGAGGAAGGTGTTATTAAGCCCATTGAAAACCTGATTAAACTTGGAGAAGAACCAGGAATGACCTATCCCAAATACCTCAGATTACAAATAGAAAAAGGTCTCGACAAAGCAATGGAAGGCAATGTAGTTGCCCGCGAAGGATACGAATATTCTTATGAATTTTACAAAGCAATGTCACGTTGTCCTCATTACATTGAAAAAGCTAAGAAAAAGTTGGAGTTATTTGATCAATTGGGCGCAAAATCAAAATTTGGCATACCTAATATGGATGAGATAAGCTATGGGCATCGCCGAATTGATCATGAATTTGAACCTGCAATTATACAATGGGAAAACATTACCAACCGATGGGAAAGCATGCTGTGGGATCTTTATGACTGGAGTCTTGCTCATATTAGTATTGCCCCACAAATTCAGCCATGGAGCATGGCTACCGATCCAATAAAAGCAGTAAAAAAAACCAAAGATGTTCAACCAGGAATCTTTCGTCAACGTGAAAGATTATTTAAAAAATATTATGGTATGGGATTCTTGGATATATTGAAACACCCTACATTTATTTACTATATCAAAAATGATTTTATGTGGGAATCGCAGGAACTGTTTGAATTTTTAATTAATAAGGTATATCCTGTTATTCAACCGTTCCAATTCCTGCCTCAGGATTTGATTAATGAACGGGCAGCCATCTATAAAGAAAAACGGGAAGCCAATCCAGATTTGCACAAACCCCTATTCCGTTTTGCTTCATTTTATGATGGCAAATTTGGGGAAGGAAGATATTTCAGCAAATATGGAAAACCAGAATCTGTTGTTTCAAATGCTAAACCATGGAACTGGAATTTTTAAAACAAACATTTGCTATACTTTTTTCTGAAAGCTTATTTGTTTTGCATTACTTTATGCAAATATATTGAAATACAAGAAAACATTTTTCATACCCCAATTTGTAAATTAGTTAGAAATTATTTAAGTTTGTAGCAACTGATTCTATTAAATTATATAAAGACTGTATTATTATGTTAAGAATTATATTTGTTACCTGGATATTAATTGCTTTATTGGTCTCTTTAGTTTCAACAATATTGCAAATAGAGCCTGCTATTTATGTGATATTAATGATAGTTGACAATCATGATACGTTTTCAATGACACTTTCATTTGCCATTACATTTTTAATACTATTATCACCTATATTGGTATTGGCTTTTATAATAATGCAATACTATCGAATAAAGTATAAAATGCCCGACACTACTGGCAAAACAGGTATAAGTGTTTATAGAAAAAAGAAATTAATGGATGCTTTTTATGCATTTGATGTATTTGTAGATAATGAAAAAAAAGGGAAAATAGTAAATGGTCAAACTATATTTGTTGAATTGTTTTCAGGAAAACATATTATAAAAATCAAATCAGGAAAAAGAAAATCAAACGAACTCGAAGTGGAAGTTAAACTGGGAGAAATTAAGAAAACAATGGTAAGTATAAATCCTGCTGTTAACAAAACTATTTTTCCACAAGCCTCAAGCTCTTTTAATGTTTATTTATTGACTTCTATCTCATAAAGAAATGAATTATATAAAATAATAGAATTCAAAAAAACAAGCATTAATAAAATTATTACTAACTTGTTCCCTCATCTAAAATTAAATAAATATGAAAAAAATAATTTTTATT
>DYDE01000063.1:0-1230 GCA_020718065.1 Marinifilum sp.
AGGTATAGGAGCACCATCGGGTAACCCCATTCCAAGCGGGTGAACAAACACGCCTTTTTTAGCTTCGTTTTTTGCTGCACCAACTGCATCATCTTCGTGATTTTCTCCATCAGTTATTATGATGATTGCTTTGTTTTTCCCTCCTTTTGTGAAATCAAATGATCTGTCAGCAAGTTCAATGGCAGCTCCAATTGAAGTTCCCTGAGTTGGAATCATATTGGTTTTAACAGTAGAAACAAATAGCTTAGCTGCACCATAATCTGAAGTTATTGGTAGTTGGGTATAAGCCTTTCCGGCAAATACTATTACACCAATTCTATCCTCTTCGAGCTTATCTATCAATTTCATTAATGCTTGTTTTGCTCTTTCTAAGCGGTTTGGCTTAATATCTTCGGCAAGCATACTATTGGAAACATCTAATGCAATAACCAAATCAACTCCGGTACGTTTTACTTTTTCAACTTTTGATCCTATTTGCGGATTTGCTAATCCAATAATTAAAAATGCAAATGATAACATTAAAATACTGAACTTAAATATCGGACGAATATTTGAAACCGATGGCATGAGTTGTGAAATAACGTTGATTTCGCCAAATTGATTAATTGCTTTTTTCCTTTTCTTAAGAATAAAAAAATATAACAGAACCAATAAAGGAATTAGCAATAAAAAATATAGAAATATTATATGTTCAAATCTAAACATGTTTCAAAAGTTTTAAGGAATTGTTCTAAATACAGTATTTTTAAGTAAAATTTCTAATAAAAGCAACAGACAAGCAAGTATAATAAAGGGCAAAAACATTTCTTTTCTATTTTGATATTCAGTAACATCAATTTTTGATTTTTCAAGCTGGTCTATTTCCTTATAAATACTTTCTAGTTTGTCTTTATTAGTTGCCCTAAAGTATTTTCCATTGGTTTTTTGAGCAATGTTTTTAAGAAGTTCTTCATCAATTTTAACTTCAATATTTTGGTATTGGAATACTCCCATATTTTGAAAAGGATAACGTGCCATTCCCATTGTCCCAACTCCGATAGTATAAACTCTTATTCCAAACATTTTGGCAATATCTGCTGCAGTTTGAGGATCAATAGAACCAGTATTGTTAATACCATCTGTAAGTAAAATAATGACCTTGCTCACCGCTTTGCTGTCTTTCAATCTGTTTACAGAAGTAGCCAACGCATCTCCAATTGCAGTGCCGTCATCAATCATACCATATTTAAT
>DYDE01000063.1:1239-20153 GCA_020718065.1 Marinifilum sp.
AAGATTAAATAAAACCGCATGATCGGATGTTAGAGGACATTGAGTGAATGCCTCTCCACTAAAAACAACCAATCCAATCCGGTCATTTGGTCTTGAATTTATAAAATTCATTGCAACTTCTTTGGATGCTTCCAACCTATTGGGTAAAAAATCTTCAGCAAGCATGGTTCCAGAAATATCCATGGTCATAATAATATCAATACCTTCTACTTTAATATCCTTTTTACTTAAACTTTGTTGTGGTCTGGCAAGAGCTATAATTATTAAAGAAAGTATCAACAAGCGAATAACAAATAGGCTGTGAATAAATTTAACTTTAAATGTTTTATTTACATTTGATAATACTTCAATAGAAGAAAAGTTTATTTCGCTATGACGTTTCTTGTGTTTAAACCAATACCATACGATTAGTAATGGAATTATTGCAAAAAGTAAGAAAAACCAAGGATGTGCAAAATGCAAATCAGTTATCATATTCATATTTATTCACTCTTTAGATTATCGATGGTTTGTATATCTTTATTTTTATCTTCATCTTCGCTTACCGAAAGCCGTTTTGTCTGATTTACAAAATCAAATGCATTACTCAAACAAATATCATGTTCATTTGCCAATGGTTGTGCCTTTGCAAATTTAACGAGGTCGGCCAAAACCAAAATACTTCTTAATTTGGATTTTAATTCTGCTGCGATTTCAATTACACGAAAAGTTGAAACTATTTCATCTGTGGTCATTTCCATTGCATCCACTTCAAAACGACCTTCAATATATTTCCTGAGAATATCTGTTAGTTCAACATAATAAAGTTTAACCTTATTATTTTGCCATAATTTATCATCTTTCAATTTTTGAAGTGCTAGTAAGGCTATTTCATGAGCAGGAATTGTTTTGACTGGTTTGAATTTGATCAAAGGCTCTGCTTTTTTCTTTTTCCAGATATAATATAAAATTAATAAAACAATGGCAATTACAGCAATACTTCCAACAATATAAGGTAAGAGTTCTCTGAAAGTAAGCGGTGCTCTTAAAGGTGCTTTAATGTCCTTTATAGCTTTTGTTGTATCAACAGCTACAGTATTAACATTTAAGTATAAGTCGTTCGTAAATGCAGTATAGTTATTTGTATCTTTTAATAATCTGTAGTTGAATCCAAATGAAGGGATTCTATAAGATCCCGAATCAAATGAGGTAATGGTATAAGATTGACTTAAAGTAATACTTTTTTTATCAGACGAAAGCACTGTATCAATTTTTGAACGACCTGTAACTTCAATCTGTTTTATTATTGTGTCTTTTATAACAGGCCACATTAATATGGTACCATTGGGACAGGTCGCCTGAAGCTTCAGTTTAACTTGATCCCCAATAATAATATTATTTGTAGAATCTATTTTAGCAGATACCTGAATGTTTTGAGTATATGCAATTTCTCCAAATAAAATAGTTACAAATAAAAAGCTTAATATTTTAATTACAAACCAGGTTTTCTTATATTTCATAATTACATTATCACATTAAATCATAAATCCAAAATCACAAATCGTAATTTTCAATCAACGTAACCCTCTTCGTTTAAAAAGATTAATGAGCGGTTTTATATAGTCCTGATTGGTGGACACACTAACCAGATCAATACCACTCTTAGCAAACTGAGTTTTAAAATGATTTGTTTTTTCGTTCCATTGTTTTGCAAAATAATCTCTTGTGTTAATATTAGAAGTATCAACCAAAATAGATTTCCCGCTTTCAGCATCTTTAAGTTTTACAATACCTACATTTGGCAATGTAGCTTCACGGTCATCAAAAAGATGAATAGCAATGACATCATGCTTTTTATTAGCTATTTTAAAGGCATCCTGAAAGTTTTTATCAATAAAATCGCTTATAACAAATGCAATGCAACGTTTTTTAATAATATTTGTGAGATAACGCATCGCTTCTGAAATGTTGGTGCCTTTATTTTCAGGTTTGAAATTTATCAGCTCACGGATAATACGCAGAATATGCGCAGTGCCTTTTTGTGGAGGAATAAATTTTTCAATTTTGTCACTAAAAAATATCACTCCCACTTTATCATTATTATAAATAGCAGAAAAAGAAAGCACTCCTGCAATTTCAGTCATTAATTGTGACTTAAGTTGTTTTTGAGTGCCGAATTCATTAGAACCACTTACATCTATTAATAACATTACTGTAAGTTCTCTTTCTTCTTCAAATATTTTTACAAAAGGATGGTTAAAACGAGCTGTTACATTCCAATCAATCGAGCGAATATCATCACCAAATTGATATTCCCTCACTTCACTAAATGCCATACCCTTGCCTTTAAAAGCACTATGGTATTGTCCTGAGAATACCTGACTGGAAAGTCCTCTCGTTTTAATTTCTATTTTTCTTACTTTCTTTAAAAGTTCTGATGTTTCCACTTTTTTAAATAAAAATTACTATTCAGTATATATTGTTTCATTTATATAGGTTATTTAGGCTGAGGACTATTAGGCTGTGGAATTTCAGGATTTCCTTAACGCCCGAATTAATGCACTCAGTACTTTTTCTGTTTCTATAATTTTTAGTTCATATTCGCTAATTTTTGATTTCTCAACATAACCTAATCGGCAAGCTAATGAATATTGATAATGCAATTCCTTTAATGAACCATAAGCAATCTCTAGAAATCGAAGATATTCAGTCTGGCTTTCACGGGCGCACCCTTCAACAATATTAGAAGGTACAGAAACTATTGATCTCCTCATCTGCGAAGTTAAACCATATATTTCATCTTTAGGAAATCCTTTAGTTAACTTATAGATTAGTACTGCAATATCATCAGCAAGTTCAAATGCCCGTAATTTATTATGATCTCTCATGTTCTAAAGTATAATAGCAAACAATTTATAACTCATGAACTAAATTTCTAAAGCCTAACAGTCTATAGCCTAAACATCTACTAAACTATGGAACTTCAACTGTGTTCAGAATTTCGTTGATTATTTCTTCTGTAGTAATATTTTCAGCTGCAGCTTCGTATGTTAATCCTATTCGGTGTCTCAACACATCATGACTAACAGCCCTGATGTCCTCAGGTATTATATAACCCCTGCGTTTAATGAAAGCATATGCTTTTGCAGCCAATGCTAAATTAATACTTGCACGAGGAGATGCACCAAAGTTTATCAATGGTTTTATTTTATCAAGCTTATAATCTGATGGAAACCTTGTAGCAAAAACAATATCTGTAATATAGTTTTCGATTTTTTCATCCATATATACTTCGCGTACAATGTTCCTTGCTTTTAGGATATCTTCTGGTTTTAAAATGGTATTGTTGGTAGGAAAGGTGCTTCCTATATTTTCTCTGATTATTGCCTTTTCTTCTTCTTTATTTGGGTAACTGATAATTACTTTAAGCATAAATCTATCAACTTGTGCTTCAGGTAAAGGATAAGTTCCTTCCTGTTCAATCGGATTTTCAGTAGCAAGAACCAAAAAAGGTTCTTCAAGTTTGTGGGTAGTATCACCAATAGTAACCTGACGTTCCTGCATTGCTTCGAGTAAAGCACTTTGTACTTTTGCAGGAGCTCGGTTTATTTCATCTGCTAAAATAAAATTAGAAAAGATAGGTCCTTTACGAACGATGAATTCTTCCTTTTTTTGACTGTAAATCATTGTACCAATAAGGTCGGCTGGTAACAAATCAGGAGTAAACTGGATACGACTAAATTTAGCACTAATCGTATTGGCAAGCGTTTTAATGGCAAGCGTTTTTGCTAAACCCGGAACGCCTTCTAGCAATATATGTCCATTCGAAAGCAGACCGATTAACAAACGCTCAATCATACCTTTTTGTCCAATGATTACTTTATTCATTTCAATAGTAATCAAATCTACAAATGCGCTTTCCCTTTGGATGCGTTCATTTAATTCTTTAATATCTGTGTATTCTACCATTTTATTTGTTTTTTAATACGCTGCAAAATTATAAAAAGCAATCAAACAAAAGCAAACGATTTTTGTTAAAAAAAGTTAAAATTTAGTTAAAAATTGTTAAAATTTGTGTGTTAAATATTGCTTTTTATACTGAGAGGTTCATATTTATAAATTATTTTAAATATAATACTTATTTCAACCACATTGATTTATATTATTGTTTTTTATTATTTAAGGTCATCCATAAATCAATTTGATAACAGTATTAACTAATAACAAGATAACTGCAGTAAAATACATTTTTCATATAACCAACAACTCCCTTTATTACTTATTCATTTATAATAATTAAAAAAGAGAGGCTCCCAAATGGAAGCCTCTCTTAAAATTATGAAAAAATTTAAATATTATTGAATAGCGTTTGTGAAATCGCCACTTGTTGCAAATTTAATAAATTCTCTGTCATCTTTAGCCTGAGTTTTATATTTAGCATCCATTTGACAAGCTTTCTTCAAATAATCATACATTAATGAAGTATTGTTTGTACGAGCACCAATAATAGCTAATAAATAATAAGCTTCTGCTGTTTTTGGTCCACCTTCTAAAGTAGAAATAGCTTCTGGATAGCTCTTATTTAACAATTGTGCTAAACCAATATTATAACGTAAAGATTTACCTGTAAAATTAGTTATTGCACCAGTGTAATTACCTTGTCTAATTAAAAGAACACCTTGGTTATAAGTAGAATTAACACCTTTAGATTCTGCTTGTTTAAAATAATTCATTGCACCTGCAAAATCACCTTTCCATGATGTAGCAACACCAAGATTGTTAAGAATAAGACCATTATTTGGGTTTAATGTATTAGCTTTTTCTAAGCTGGTTAAAGCGTTGGTATAATCTTTTTTCATTAAATAAGCCCAACCTAAGTTATTATAACCTTTCCAATCATTTGGATAAACAGTAGTAGCTGATTTGTATATTTTTAATTTGGTATCAATATCATTGGTTAAAGTACCAGCATACAATAATTCTTTTACATCTAAATCGCCAGGTTTTGTAGTAGAAAGTTCTGCAATTTTTTCATCTGTTTTTTTGTTTTCGTAACAAACGTAAACTATTTCAGATCTTCTTAACAATGATAAAATATTGTCTTCGATTTCTTTGTAGATAACAGACATATCTCTGATTGTTTTTTCTCTTTTGAATTTATCGTTTTGGCTTTTTATAACATTCAAAATAGTGTTTTTATCTTTAATGTTTGAGGCTGATAATTCTTTTTGGAAACCGTCCCAATCTTCACCTTTTGCTAATAAGTTAATTACAGGATAAGTTGCTTTGTAATTTTTTAATTTATTTACTTTAGCATAATCTTTAGCTATTGCATCATAAATATCTTTTACCCACTTATCAGCTGATTTTGAACGACCATCAGAAAGTTTTTGGTTAAGTGTTTCTTCTCCTTCTGGTGAAGCCCATGCATTAACATTGATGGTTTTAACTTTCAAACTTAAATTAACAAAATCAGTTAATTCTTTTAATTTAGTTACGTTTTCTGGTTTTTTGTTTTGTTCTAATTTCATATTTATTTTAGCATCGTTATATGCATAATAAATATTACCACTTTTTGTAACAAAAGTTTCTTTTTCATAACCGTGATCAGCAACAGAAAGGTCTTCATCTTTTCCTACTCTTGTAGAAGTATAGATAACACCATAACCTAATGTAAAATCACCTTTTTTATCAAGATTTATAGTTTTCTTTTTCAGTTTTGCAACTGGATTAACTACTAAATCAGATTTGTTCATTTCTGGTTTGTAAACAATTACATCAGTGTAAGTGAAAGAGCCACCAGTTTTTTTCGATATTGTCATATCACCTTTAGGTTCTTTTACTTTTTCACCAGTAATAGTGTATTTCTTTAATTCTGTTGAACCACCATCATATTTTAAAACTGGGGTAAACTCAACAATAGCTTTTTTGTGGAAGTATTTTGGAGGAATTGTACCTTTTACCGTAACATTGATTTTCATGGTATAATCAGTAGTACCATTTGTTTCAAGAGGTTGGTTAGGAATCATTTCGTACTTAGCTGAAACGGTAGGGTATTTTTTTACCATTTTTTTAAGTCCGCAACTGGTTGCTAAGATTGCTGTCATAGCAATTAAGCCTAAGATTTTAAAGTTAAATTTTTTCATATCATTCATTTAATTGGTTAACAAATACAAATGCAAATTTTAATCGACAAATTTAAGAAACAAATTCAGATTACCAAAAAAAAGTTAATCCTTTTGAAATATATTTTTCAAAAGCTTGGTAACTAATACGTAATTTTTTATGATTAGGTTGCTTATTATTAAAATATTTTATTAAACAGCTTTCAAACTTAAATCAAGGCTGCTAATATGATGGGTTAATGCGCCAACTGAAATAAAGTCAACTCCTGTTTCAGCTACTTTGCGGACTGTATCAATTGTAATTCCTCCCGAAGCTTCTATCTCATATTTATTATTTATTAATTTAACAGCCTCCAACATATCATTGATATTGAAATTGTCAAGCATAATGCGATGCACTCCACCAATAGAAATAATCTTTTTCACATCTTCAATACTTCTGGCTTCAATTTCAATTTTTAGATCTTTCTTTAATTTATTAAGATAATCATGGGTAGAATTAATTGCTTTTTCAATTCCTCCGGCAAAATCAATATGATTATCTTTTATTAATATCATATCATAAAGTCCCATTCTATGATTAACACCCCCACCAATTCTTACTGCAAGTTTTTCAATCTCTCTTAAATTTGGTGAAGTTTTGCGTGTATCTAAAATTTTGGTTTTTAAATCTGAAATTAAAGATGTTATTTGATAAGTAGCTGTTGCAATACCACTCATTCTTTGCATAAAATTAAGAACGAGTCTTTCTGCCTTGAGTATCGACTGCGAATTTCCTTTTACATAAAAAACAATATCACCTTGCTTTATTTTGACTCCATCTTGAATCAATTCTTCGAAAATAATATCTTTATCAACAATATTAAAAATCTTTTTTGCTATTTCAACTCCAGCAATAATACCTTCTTGTTTAACAAGAAGTTTTGCTATTCCTGTAGATTCTTTTGGAATACAGGCCAAAGAAGTATGATCTCCGTCACCAACGTCTTCATGCAATGCCTGAAGAATTATTTCGTCAATTGTCATATTACTATTTGCGAAGTGGTTATTGTTGTTCAAACTGTAATTGCTGGATACAATAAGTATCTGAGAATTTTTTTACCAGTATGTATGTTCTGTATGACACAGATGAAGTATAAGTGCCTATCGAAAATTGAGAACCATCACCAGAAGTTCCATCATGATTAATTACAAAAGATTTTGGTGGATTTTTTGTAAAAAAATCTTTTACGATTTGTTCTGCTTGCGATTTACTAAAGGTTCCTTCATTACCGGGAACAGTTAAATCAACGGAGGAATAAAAATATTTTGCTAAGTCTTTAGAATTACCGGTTTTTATTGCACTTGAAACACTTCCTATGATGCTATTTTGTCCAACAACTGTATATGATGAAAATACAAACAGGCTAAGAAAAAATAACAATACTTTTATGTTTTGCTTTTTCATTTTATATTTTTTTATTGATAGGCACAAAAATCAGACCAAAAAAAATTATTTTATTGGTTTAATAATTATTATGCAAATTTATAATTTTTTATATCTTTAAATTAATTTTTATTTTAATTACTAATAATGGAAATAACCTAAATTAAAATTAAATAAATGAAAATTACACTATTGTTAATTGGCAAAACAGAATTCAATTATATTGCAGAAGGGTTTAAAATATACGAATCTCGCTTAAAACATTATATTCTTTTCGAAACCATTTATATTCCTGCTCTTAAAAACACAAAAAATCTTTCTTTTTCTCAACAAAACGACAAAGAAGCTGATTTATTACTAAAACACTTTGAAGGTAAAGATTTAATTGTTCTTTTAGATGAAAAAGGAAACGAATATTCATCCATTGAATTTGCACAATATATTCAGAAAAACTTGAATAAGGGTTTAAAAAATGTACTTTTTGTTGGTGGTGGGGCATTTGGTTTTTCAGAAATCATTTACAAACTAAACTTACCCAAACTTTCTCTTTCTAAAATGACATTTTCACATCAAATGATAAGATTAATTTTTATTGAACAACTTTACAGAGCGATGACCATAATTAAAAACGAACCTTACCATCATCAATAAAATAAAACTTCATAAAAACAAAAAACCCATTGTTAAAGAAACAATGGGTTTTTATTATTTTATACAATTACTATTGTAAAGTAAATTTAATAGGCAGGTTGAATTGTACCCTCACACTCTTGCCAGATTGTTTACCGGCATTCCATTTTGGCATCATTTTAACAACTCTCACAGCTTCTTCATCGCATCCGCCGCCAATACCTCTTAAAACTTTAACATCTGTTATAGATCCATCATTTTCAACAACAAAAGTAACATAAACAGTTCCCTGAATATTGCTTTCTTTTGCCATTACCGGATATACAACATTTTCAGTAATAAACTTAATACGAGATTCATCTCCACCAGGATATGAAGGCATTTCCTCAACAACTATAAAAGGAGGAGGTTTTACTTCTACTATTTCCGGTTTCACTTCTTCCTCAACCACATTTAATTCTTCCTCAACAGGAACAACATTGGTTGTTTTATTGCTCAAATCGTCCTGATTCAAATTTCCAGAATCTTCAATAGTATCATTAACAACAACAGGAGCAGTAAATTTTACTTTTTGCTCTAAAGCTTCTGGTGGTGGTGGTGGTGGTGGTGGTGGTGGTGCTTCTTCTTTGGTTGGAGCTGGTCCCAAATCAACCAAAACTTCTTTATCAACATTAACAGTTCTTACTTTATTCATATAGCCTGCAATGAGAGGAACACCAACACCAATTAAAAGAAGGGTGATTGAAATTGCCATAGCTATATTCATATGTTTCTTATAAATATGTCTCAATCTATAAGCACCATACTCCTTAAACCTTTTTTCGAATACAATTTCATCAAAATTTTCTGTATATTCTTTTTTAGGTGACATAATAATGTTTGTTTTTATTATAACGACATTTTATCTTAACTATTTTTATTGAATAGTTTTAATTAATTCCTGTTCTTTAGGTGACATATCAACAATGGCGTAACTACCAATATTGCATATTGCCATTTCATCAACAACATCCACAATATTCTTGTACTTAGCACCTTCTCCTGCTTTTATTAATATAATAGGAGTAGTTTTCCCATCACCTTTTTTCAATTCTTTTATTTGGATATTAAGTGTAGAATCTGCCATCACTAAAAGTCCCTTTTTAACTTTATCTTTCAATTCCTCAATTTTTATAAAAGCATCTTTATTTTTATCTAAAAGAATTTTACGTAATCCATCTTTGGAATAATCGGTTTTAGTTATAGGAGTTAATGCCCCTTCTTTACTATCTACGCTACCTGTGTACCAATATACCTTACTGTTTTCAGAAACCAATATATTGATGGTACGAAATCCAGCAACAGTAATAGGAGGTGGATTATCTATTGTAGTATCGATTTTTTCAGGCATAGTGATAGTCATCACTTTTGGCTTACTAAAAGCAGTAGTAAGCATAAAAAACGTAATCAACAAACACATTAAGTCAACCATGGGGGTCATGTCAATGTGCGTGGAATGTTTCTTCGCTTTGGGTTTACTACCGTGTTTTTTACCGCTTTCTTCTTGAATTATTTCGCCCATATTTTATTTTTATTTATGTTATAAAAAGCGTATTATTTAACATCATTCAATGTTGCCTCATCTTTTTGAAGATTTGTAACCAGATTGAATTTATTTACTTTATTGTCCTGCAATATGTCAATTACTTTTTTAATGATTTTGTAATCAGCACTGGCAGCACCTTTAAGAGCTACTTCAGAATCAGGGTTAAGTTGACGTGAAACACGAATCCAATACCACAATTCAGATGGTCTTCCATCAGCAGAGTCAGTAGGCATACCATCTTTTTGCATCCTTTCTTTGTCCTTCGGTTCTTCTGAGTCTAACCATTTAGCCATATTCTTTATTGGCAAACCAAATGAAGAAAGGGTTGCAAATTTATTAACTTGTTTCTCTGTAAATGTTAAATTGTAATTTTTGGCCATTTCAACAAGTATATCTTTTCTGAAATGCTTGCTGGAGTCTTTACCATTATCAATATTAAAATAAACATGCCCGATACTA
The DNA here is from genome assembly GCA_020718065.1 of Marinifilum sp. Classification (GTDB taxonomy): domain Bacteria; phylum Bacteroidota; class Bacteroidia; order Bacteroidales; family CG2-30-32-10; genus CG2-30-32-10. Next base: position 11,444 of record DYDE01000063.1, read on the forward strand.
TCAACAAAAATTGTCATAATATTTTTATCTGGAGCCTGTTTATCAGAAACAGAGTTTGGAGTGTCAATAATTGCAGCTTCCTGTGGTCTGAATGAAGTAGTTAGCATAAAGAAAGTTAGCAAAAGCGCAAACAAATCCACCATGGGTGTCATGTCCACGTGCGGTGTTTTAACCGGCATTTTAATCTTTGGCATACTTCAATTTATTTAAAATTTATAAAAATCAATTATTTAAAACAAAAATTATTTGGTCTGAGAAGCAAATGTTTGAACAACACTAAATCCTGCTTCGTCAATTTTAAATGTCAACGCATCAATTTTAGATGAGAAGAGATTGTAGAAAATAATTGCTAAAGTAGAAGCACTAATACCAAAAGCTGTATTGATAAGAGCTTCAGAAATACCTGTTGCTAAAGCCAAAGCATCTGGAGAACCAGCTTGTGCCAAAGCAGCGAAAGCTCTAATCATACCAAGTACAGTACCAATAAGACCGATAAGTACAGAAATAGAAGCTAAAGTAGAAAGAATAACCAGGTTTTTAGATAACATAGGTAATTCTAAAGCAGTAGATTCTTCCAATTCTTTCTGTAGTGCTAATACCTTTTGATCTTTAGGCATTGCAGTATCATATAATAATTCTTTGTATTTTCCCAAACCGGCTCTCATAACACTTGCCAAAGATCCTCTTTGTTTATCGCAAGTTTGAATAGCTTCGTCAACCTGATTGGCTGCTAAATAGCCTCTGAGATTTTTTAAAAATACGTTTAATCTGCCTTTACCTTTTGCTCTGGTAATTGTAACAAATCTTTCGATAGAAATAATTACTACAACAAGAAGACAAGTCATTAAAAGAGGAACAATCATACCTCCTTTATAAATCATAGCTAAATAGTTACCTGGCATTGGATGTCCTTTAGGATTTCCGCCTTGAAAGTTAATAGGGTTTCCCATTACGTAAAAATACACCAAAAGTGATACTACAAATGCTATTAAAATAGCGCTTGATGCGAATGCTGATCTTAACGCATCTTTTAAAGATTGACCGTTTTTGCTCATTTCTGTTAAATTTTTAAATTACTATTGATTAAATTTTAATGAATTTTATTATTCTTAAAAGAAACGCAAATATATAAAAAATATTTTATACTACTATTTTTTTCAATTTATTATAAAATTGTTGTTCTTTTAATTTTTAATTTCAAAAGGCTCTTTTTTACTTTTTATATATTGTTTATAAAGGTAGAATTATTTTTTAATTTTAGTATATTTTTAACGTTATTTTAATGTATGTTTGGTTTTTAAAAATAAATTTATGAAAGTTGAAATACCTATAATATTAATTTCTATTGAAAACGACGGTTTTCATTTAATGATAAACGCAAAAGTAAATGGCAATAAGATAAATTTACTTGTAGATACGGGTGCTTCAAGAACCGTATTTGATAGCAACAGAATTAAAAAAATCATCAATACTGACAATCTTCAGAAAAACGAAAGACTTTCTGCCGGTCTTGGCACCAATACAATGGAAAGCGAAATTGCAGTTATTGATAAATTTGCTTTTTCTAAAATAAAAATAAAAAAATATAATGCTGTGTTAATTGATATGTCGCATGTTAATGAAATGTACGAAAGCATTAAATTACCACAAATAGATGGCGTTCTTGGTAGCGATTTACTTCTAAAACATAAAGCAATTATCGATTATAAAAAAAGAATTCTTAAACTTTATGCTTAATGAATAATTGAGAATTTTTTATTTACTAAATATGCTTTTTTGCTTGAATTATCAGTAATAGAAATACAAATTATATATATTCCATTGGGGAGATTTGCAATGTCAATTTTTAAGTCGTTCTTAAATAGCGTATTTTTCAAAACAATTTTACCTAAACTACTATAAATAAAAAAATCTATTTTATTATAATCTAACTCTTTTTTGATATTTAGGTTTAATATCTTAGATGCAGGATTGGGAAATATTTGTATATCAATATCATTGGGCTTGTTAAATATGCTAATATCACTTTGAGGCAATGGTTCGGAGCCTTTGTAATAACATAATCCACCGGAATAATTTCCGATTATCATGTCCAAATATCCATCATTATTTAAATCACCAGTAGCTACTCCCGTTCTGAAACCTTCGTAGATATATAATAGATGTGGGTCTTCCTCTTTAAATGTACTATTAAGATTATTTTCAATGTTTTTATAATAATGAATATAACCTTGTTCAGAGCCAACAAAAAGTTTATACTTACCGATGGTATCTTCAAAGAAACATGGAACGCTATAGCCATAATTTGAAGTTGAATGATCACAAACATCCACTCCTCCCAAACTATCAGTAGCTAATGTAAAAACCGGTGTTGATAAAGTACCGGTATTTTTGTAATAATTTAAGTTTCCTTTTTGATATCCTTTTTCCCCAACAACCAAATCTATAAGGTTGTCTCTGTTCAAATCAATCAATTGGGGTGTACTATAATCGCCAACATCTATATTCTGATAATTCAATTGTTGTAAAACAAAATTTGGAGGATTTCCAATATTTGCAGTATTCTTAAATAGTAATAACTTACCATCACCATTCCCCAAAATCATTTCAGCTTTTCCATCATTATCAATATCACCAAAAGTTGGATAAACTCCTAACAAATTTAAAGCTGATACATTGACAAAATCAGTTGTATTTAATTTAAATTGAGGTATTGTATTTGTTCCTGTATTTTTAAACAATGCAATTTTTGATCTATATCTGGTAATAAGGTATCCGTTTGTATAAAATGAAGTATCCCTGTATCCATAATTACCAACAAACAAATCTTTCATTCCATCGCCATCATAATCATACAAAACTGGATAAGCACAAGTTCCAACATCTATCATTTCGCCCTGAAGAAAATCAGGAATCTGATAATTGAATACCGGAGAAGTATTAGTTCCTGAATTTGTATATAGCCAAACACTTTTCTTGTTTTCAGCTACTACAATATTGCCATCAAAAGGAGAAACAAGTAAATCGTTTTTATTATCATTATTTACATCAATGTATGAAGCAGAAGGAAATGTAAACAAATGAACAGGGCTTGTATTTAAAGGAAATATCGTATCCTGACTTATCATTATAGCATTATTAGCATTTCCTCCATTAGTTAGTGAAATTAGATTAGGAAAATCAACATCTCCAAGTAATAAGTCCTTGTCAGAATCTCCATCAAGGTCTATTGCCAATAAAGTAGAACCTGTATGTTTTTCTTTTAGTTTTTCAATCTGATTTATTAAAATATTTTCGGTGTTATATGGGCAGGTTATATTTAAAGTAAGGCGATTGCTGCCTTCATTTTCGGAGAACAAACCCCAGCAATATTCAAATAATTGATATTTTAAGCTATCACAATTACCATATAATTCTTTTGATAAATTTTTATGATATTCTACATAAGAACCAAGTCCAAAAAATGTTAAAATATCGATATCCCCATCGTTGTCAATATCAGATAATGCAGGATAATCAACAGAAGTAACAAATATATTTGTATAATATGAACCTTGTTGGGACTTTAGTAATGATGTTTTTAGTTTAAATTTTAAACCATTAAGCATTGATGATTCATTTATATAAACAGCAATACCCCCATTCGAATAAGTGAAAATATCTGTTTTACCATCACAGTTATAGTCAACAAACTCAACCCAATCATGAATATAAGGCAACTTTTGAATATATTCCGGTTCATAGCTATAACTAATTGTATTTGGTATTGCATTATTAATAAAGGTGAGCACCCTATTACCATTTCTGTCAAAAACAATTAAGTCTTTTATTCCATCCTGATTTAAATCAATTGCACCAAACTGGCACGAATTCAATCCTCCGCTCCATGCTTTATTCAAAAAATTATCATTAATATCCTTAACAGGAACTTGTAAATGTTTTTCAAACCCATAATCGTTATATAGGGCCTGAGATTGAGCCTTAAATCCAAAGCTTATTATAAAAACAAAATAGAATATTCTTCTAATCATTTGAAAAACCAATAAATAATTGCAAATTTATTAACTTATTTTATCAAATGATAAAATTGTATATATAATAAATGTATAATCTCCATTATTTAAGTTTAAATTTTTAATTACTAGAATGTGATAATTTATTTTTGAAACAAAAAATAAAATTCACTAGGTATTTGCTTTATATAAAAGAAATTTATGTAGGTTTGCAATATATTTCAAAGTATAATCCAATGAAAAAAAATGTTGCAATAATTGCAGGTGGTAATTCGCAAGAATCGGTTATTTCCATTCAAAGTGCAGATGTTGTTATCAAAAACATTGATACTGCAAAATACTCATCATATATAATAATAATAAATGGAACAGATTGGTATTTCAAAAACGATCCAAAAATCAAGATTGATAAGAATGACTTTAGTATTATAATAAATGGGGAGAAAATAAATTTTGATGTTATTTTCAATGCAATACATGGAACTCCTGGTGAAGACGGACTCTTACAAGGATATTTCGATTTACTAAGCATTCCTTACACAAGTTGTGGCATGTTGACATCTGCTCTAACATTTAATAAAAGCATTTGCAACGATTTGGTAGAAAAGTATGGTGTTTTAGTTGGCAAATCAATATTGATTTCAGAAAATGATAATTATGATAAAACTGAAATAATTAAAGAAGTAGGATTACCCTGTTTTGTTAAACCAAACCAAGGAGGGTCAAGTATAGGTATTTCAAAAGTTTCAGTTATAGATGATTTAGACAATGCTATTAAAAAAGCTTTCGAACAAGATAATGAGGTTTTAATTCAGAAATACATTAAAGGAAGAGAAATTACTTGCGGTGTTATTTCTATGAATAATGAGTTAATGGCTTTTCCACTAACTGAAATTGTTTCTCTTAATGACTTTTTTGATTATGATGCCAAATATTTAGGCAAATCTAATGAAATTACTCCTGCACAAATACCAGAAAACATAGAAATAGATTGTAAAAATACATCCTTATTTCTTTATAAGAAGCTAAATTGCAAGGGTGTTGTTCGGTTTGATTACATAGTAAGTATAGATAATATGTACTTTTTAGAAGTTAACACTGTACCAGGCTTGTCAGAAAGTAGTTTAATCCCTCAGCAAGTTAAATCGATAGGAATCTCCACAAGAGAATTATTTACTATTTTAATAGAAGAAGCATTAAAATAAACTAATTATATACTTTTTAGTATTTTTGTAAGCAATTGAATTGCTGAATGATAATGTCTAAAATCAAAAAAAAGTAAAAAAAAAATTGTTTATAATTGTTTAAATTTATTTCTTTGCAACTTTGTTTAATAAAATAAAGGAGACTAAAATGTCAGATATCGCAACAAGAGTAAAAGCTATCATAGTAGATAAGCTAGGTGTAGACGAAAAAGAAGTAACACCAGAAGCAAATTTCACAAACGATTTAGGCGCAGATTCGCTTGATACCGTTGAGTTGATTATGGAATTCGAAAAAGAATTCAACATTGCTATACCAGATGATCAAGCAGAAAAAATTGCTACCGTTGGTGACGCAATAACTTACATTGAAAGCAATCAAAAGTAAATTCATTTAGAATTTAAAAAAATGGAATTAAAACGAGTAGTTGTTACTGGTCTTGGTGCTCTGACTCCATTAGGCAATACTGTTCCTGAATATTGGAACGCATTAATTAATGGAGTTAGTGGAACTGCCGATATTACTCATTTTGATGCATCAAAGTTCAAAACAAAATTTGCGTGTGAAGTAAAAAATTATGATCCTGTAAGTTTTTTTGATCGTAAAGAAGCTAGAAAATATGATTTATATGCACAGTACGCATTAGTATGTACTGACGAAGCTATTAAAAATTCCGGTTTAAATTTAGATCAAGTTGATCTGGACAGAATTGGAGTTATTTGGGGTTCGGGAATAGGCGGATTAATTACTTTTTTTGAAGAAGTATGTGCTTTTGCAAAAGGCGATGGCACTCCCCGCTTTAATCCTTTCTTTATTCCTAAAATGATAGCTGATATTGCTGCTGGTCATATTTCTATAAAGTACGGTTTTAGAGGTCCTAATTTTACTACTACTTCTGCATGTGCTTCATCAACTAATTCGCTTATAGATGCTTTTAATTATATTCGCCTAGGTAAAGCTGATGTAATTGTTAGTGGTGGTTCTGAAGCGGCTATTAATGAAGCAGGAATGGGTGGTTTCAACGCAATGCATGCTCTTTCTGTAAGAAATGATGATTGCAAAACAGCTTCTAGACCTTTTGATAAAGACAGAGATGGCTTTGTTTTGGGAGAAGGTGGTGGAACTATCGTTTTAGAAGAATTAGGACATGCAATTAAGCGTGGTGCTAAAATATATGTTGAAGTAGCAGGGGGTGGTTTATCTTCTGATGCTTATCATATGACATCACCTCATCCAGAAGGACTTGGTGCTAGAAATGTTATGAAATATGCGCTTCAAGATGCCAACATGTTACCAGAAAATTTAGATTATATTAATACACACGGCACTTCTACTCCTCTTGGAGACATTGCCGAATCTAAAGCGATTATGCATCTTTTTGGTGAACACGCTTATAAATTAAATATAAGTTCAACAAAATCTATGACTGGTCACTTATTAGGGGCAGCCGGAGCTATTGAATCAATTGCTACAATTTTAGCAATTGTAAACGATCTTGTTCCTCCTACTATTAATCATTTTACTGATGACCCGGAAATTGATTCAAAATTAAATTTTACTTTTCATAAAGCACAAAAAAGAATAATCAATGCTGCTTTGAGTAATACTTTTGGTTTTGGAGGACATAATGCTTCTGTGATTTTTAAAAAGTTTATTGAATAATCTTCTTACATATTGAATTTTCTTTCTTTCTTTCTTTATAAGAAAAGAGATAAAGATCTCTTCAAAGCTATAAAAAATATTTTTGGGTTTATACCCAAAAATATTTTTTTGTATAAGCTTGCATTTACCCATAGCTCCTTGTCTGATAGTAAAAAAAGGATTGCTGAAAACAATGAACGTCTCGAATATTTGGGTGATGCTATTTTAGGAGCTATTATTGCAGATTATTTGTTTAAAAAATTTCCTTGCAAAAGTGAAGGTTTTCTGACTGAAATGAGATCGAAAATTGTTAGTCGAAACAGTCTTAACAAACTTTCGCAAAAACTTGGTATTGAAAAACTCATTCAAACACAAATTGACATTAATGATTTAAAAAACTCTATCAATGGAGATGCTTTTGAAGCCTTTATTGGAGCTTTGTTTCTTGACAAAGGTTATCATTTCACAAAGAAAATAATAATTAACAGAATTATTAAATGTCATATTGATATTGAGGAACTTGTAACCAAGGAGTTTAATTTTAAAAGCAGGCTCATTGAATGGTCGCAGAGAGAACATAAAACGCTTGAATTTAAAATAAAAGAAGAAATCATTAATGGCAAAAATAAAATATATTTGGTTGAAACCATTATTGACTCAATCGTAGAGGGTTCTGGTGAAGATTTCTCGATAAAAAAAGCCGAACAAAATGCTGCCGAAGTTGCCTACAACAAACTTGTGGTATAAATAACAATTCCTCACTTTAAACCAAGTAAATTTACCATCCTAATCTAGTCTGAGATTGCATAAACATTTCTTTGTCTTGGTTTCTTAAAAAAACAAACTCGTTTACCAACAAAACAACTAGTAATAATAATTACATATTTTTTATTTAAACCTGTTATAAATAATATATTTTTTGTATTTTTATTGTTTTTAAATCAGGGATGTAAATTTAACTTTATATCATTATTTCCTGATAAACAATTGTTTTATTAATCAATTTAACAATGGCCGATACAGAAACTTTTGAAATAGTTAAACGATTATTTATTAGCTATCTGGAAACCAGAGGGCATCGTAAAACTCCCGAAAGATTTACAATTTTAAAGGAAATATATCTTAATGACGGGCATTTTGATATAGAATCTCTATATGTTAGAATGAAGAATAACAAATATAGAGTTAGCAGGGCTACGCTTTACAATACTATTGAGTTATTACTTTCCTGTAATTTAGTTACAAAACATCAATTCGGAAAAAATGTAGCCTTGTTTGAAAAATCATTTAAATTTAAACAACACGATCATCTGGTTTGTATCCAATGTGGCAAAATTACTGAATTTTGTGACCCCAGAATACAGGACATTCAAAAATCTATTGAAACACATATGAATTTTGAAATTACGCATCATTCACTTACATTCTATGGTAAGTGCCTAGAACATAAAGAAAATAACACTACAAATAATTAATAAATGAAAGTTGATGTATTATTAGGTCTTCAGTGGGGAGACGAAGGAAAAGGAAAAATTGTTGACGTATTAACACCTAAGTATGAAGTTATCGCCAGATTTCAGGGAGGACCAAATGCAGGACACACCATCGAATTCAATGGAAAAAAACATATTTTACACACAATTCCCTCTGGTGTTTTTCATGATAGCAAAGTAAATATTATAGGAAATGGTGTTGTTATAGATCCTGTTATTTTTGAAAACGAAGCTATTAATTTAAAACAAAGTGGAGCTTCTGTTGAAAAAAGTATTTATATTGCAAAAAAAGCCCATATCATATTGCCTACACATCGTTTGTTAGATGCTGCCAGCGAATTTGCAAAAGGAAAATCAAAA
>DYDE01000009.1:0-13716 GCA_020718065.1 Marinifilum sp.
ATGATCGCAGTCAGTCAAGAAATGATTGCGGTCAGTTAAGAAATGATCGCAGTCAGTTAAGAAATGATTGCTGACACTCCAGCATTAACTCCTGAAAACGTGTAAGATGCTTGTTTTTTTACTTATTTAATAAAAGTAGATGCAGGATTTACAAAAGCTTTTATTTATAGAAAAATAAAGTCTCCTTTTGATGATTTGTGATAAAATTATTTAATACTTTTGAGATTAAAATATGATAATAATCATACATATAGAACATACATTTGATGCAATAGTATGGTTTTGTCATACATATAAGTAAGTTAGCGTTGATTTGGAAATAAGAATGAAAATAATTGCCATTATCATAATATTGAAATGTGCATTAAGCGTAAATAGTCAAAATACGCAGATGAATAAAATTAATCGGAATATCTTTTATTGTACGGATTGGATTTTTAGGTTTCCTGACACTATTTATGTTTTTAATAAACTTGACTCAATTCCTGAATTGACTGAGTATTCTGTAATTAGGAAAAATGATCAAGGATATTATGACTTATTCTGTTGGACAGGAAAAATATGTTTAGAAAATCCAACGCAGGTAAAAGGGAAACTAAAGGTTAAATTTAAGGAAGATGCAGTTGTTTTTAAACTAGGTAATAAAAAAGAACGTTATTTATATCTTCATAACAATGAACAGATAGGTCTGATTAAAATAAAAAACTAATGCTAATCGAGTGGGAAGCCGATGAGCTGAAAGCCCATCGGAGAACCCCTCACACCACTGTACATACGGGTCTCGTATACAGCGGTTCATTAAGATATAGAGCAATTATTATATTAGTAAACATTTGTTTAAAATATTAATAACAATTAACAGACTTGGCAAATTTGTAAATGTCGCTTTGTTTTTATAGTTTTGGGTTTTTAGACAAACTGCCGTCAGCGGTCATTGTAAAACTAAGCCCAACAACTCATAAAGCTCTTGATGTCCCTTTGCAGTAATAATTAGCTCTCTTGAAAACTGGACTTTTTTAAACCAATTTCTTTGATTTGTTTTTTCCAGAAAAACTGAACCAAGCTGGCCTGCTAAATGTGGTCGGCGTTCAGACCAATCAAGACATTGGCGAGTTAAAGGGCGACGGTTTATCTTAAATTCTTCCTGTAAAATACCAAATTGGTTAAACCACCTCCAGCCTTGTTTTGTAACAAGATATTCTTTTTCATGTTTCGTTAAATAACCTTTCAATTCCATTGCCTCTACAATGGAGACACTCACATAACCAGCCATATGATCGTAACATGTCCTACAATATTTCACACCATTTGTTACAATTTGCTTGCTTGGTTTTGCGGGCGCAATATTATTTGCAAGGTTTGCCATTGCTTCAATAACGTATGCCACTTCGGGATTTGAGAATGAAAAATACCTATGTCTTCCTTGAATTTCGACTTTGACAATTTTAGCTTCAAGCAACTTTGACAAATGATTACTTGCCGAAGTAGCCGATACATCAGCAATTATTGCCAATTCACCTGCAGTATATGCTCTTCCATCAAGCATATTCCAAAGCATTTTTGCTCTCGCTGGTTCACATATCAAAGCAGAAATAAAAACAAAAGTTTCTTCAACTTCCATACTTCATTATCAAATGAAATGTAAAAGTAAGTATTGTTTTAAATTTGCACAAACATTTAAAAAAAAAGATGGTAGCAGTAATATTTGAAGCATTTCCTGCCAAAGAAAAATGGAATGAATATCTTGACATCGCAGCAAGACTGCGTCCGGAACTAGGTAGAATAGAAGGTTTCATTTCTATTGAAAGATTTCAGAGTGTAACCAACCCTGAAAAGGTGTTGTCATTGTCGTTTTGGAAAGACGAAGAAAGTATAAAGCAATGGCGAAATATTGAGTTGCACAGAACAGCTCAAAAAGAAGGCAGAAGTTTAATTTTTGACGATTACAGACTTAGGGTAGCGATTGTACAAAGGGATTACGGACTGATGGACAGAGAGCAAGTGCCAAACGACAGCAACGCAATTCTCAAATAAAAAACACACATGAAAGATTTAGAAATTATTTTAGAAAACAAAGTTGGAACATTAGCCCTTTTAGGTGAGACATTAGGAAAACATAAAATCAGTCTTGAAGGTGGCGGAGTTTTTGATAATGGTAAACAATCTATTGCGCATTTTTTAGTAGGAGAAGCAGAAAGGGCAAAAGAAGTTTTATCCCAAGTCGGAATCAAAGTTGTAAAGGTAAATGATGTAATCGTTCAAAAATTAAGACAAGATGTATCTGGACAATTAGGATTGTTTTGCAGAGAATTAGCAGATGCCAATGTAAACATTTTGATACAATATAGCGACCATTCAAATCAATTGATTGTAGTGGTTGATAATTACAAGAAAGCAAAAAAGGTATCTGCGAAGTGGATGAAAGTTTGGTGGAGTTAATTCTAGCGCGATTTAATCCAGCTTGTTCGATCAAAGAAAATTAATAGACAAAAAACATCAACAATGTATAAAAACAATGCAGTTTGAACGCTAATGCATGTCACTATTTTATTAATTTAGTAAATTGTAAAACAGAATAGTAGTGTTTTAATCTATTTCTGCTATTATACGAACATTATGTCAACATTATGTAGAAACCTTCCCAGTTTAATAATTCAACGCAACAAAAAATGATTTTTGAAAGATTTTTGTAATAATTAGTTGATTTCAAAATATTTTCACTATGTTTGCAAAATGCAAGCATGTACTTGCGTGTAAATTTTAGAATATTTTATGGAATGGTATATCCCCATATCACTTTTACCAGGAATTGCATTAATCATTCTATCTACAAGCAATTTTATAATCGCATTAAATAATGAAATAAAAGAATTAAAAAGAAACTTTGGTGTATACGAAAAAATAATTTGCTTAAAAATTATTCAATTAAAACGCTTGAGCATTGCTATTACAGGCTTATATTTGAGTGTATTGCTGTTTACGTTAACTGCTTTGTTATGTTGGTTTTCGGTCTTAAAACCAATTATTTTTGGCTTACTTATTTTTTCAATTGCATTTATGTTTTTTTCGGTGCTCTTTCTTATTTCATATGCAGTAAGAGCAATTAAAATTAGGGATTTGCATTTAAAAATACATTAATCAATGGAATACTCAGGCAAAGCATTAGATATTTTGGAAACTGCCAGAAAACTTTTTTCAACGAAAGGTTATAGTGCAGTTACAACTCGGGAAATAGCAAAAGAAGCAAATGTAAATGAAGTTACTATTTTTAGGCTTTTTCAAAGTAAAGAAAATTTGTTTGAACAAGTAATTTCGCAAATAATTTTTAAACCTAGAATATCCGAATATATTAATGCCAATGAAAAAAACCTTAACAAATATCTATTTGGTATTGGAAATTTGGTTAATACCATTTTCTTGGAAAATATTGATTTGTTTAAAATAGAGTTAGTGGAGAGTCAACGAATGCAAAATAGGAACTTGATAAATCGATTTCCAAATGAAATAAAAAATGTAATGGTTAGTTTCCTGATAAATAAACATGGGAAATCAGAAGAAGAAGCCACAATGTTTGCAATTTCTTTTATGGCTGCTGTTCATGGGTTATGCATGAATTTGTATTTTTTACAAACATTTACACCTGCACCCCATTTTAATGAATGCCTAGGATTTATTGTTAAGAAGTTCTCTTAATTTTTTTTAACCAATTTTGCAAGTAAGTACATGCATTAATAAAAAATAATAAAATCATGAATGGATTGATTAAAAAGATGTTTCAAAAAAATAAACAAAATACGCCCATGTATTTTGAAGCATTAACCGGACAATTAGGTCAGATGTTAAACCACCACGATGTTGTTCTGCCTGGAAAAAACTCAGTAAAGCAAAATGGATTCATTGGTAATCCAATGGAAACTTTGCCATTGCTCAAAAAAATATTGATGCTTCCCACTGGGTTTATGCTTTATCAGCAAATTAAAAAAAGTTTGACATTCCCCCTCAATAAACCTTTTAAGGACAAAATCTCTGATATAGAATTCAATGAATTAAAAACATTTCTTTCTAGTATGGAAATAACAAGCTTTGGTTTTACAAAGGTAGATAGAGATAATATTTTTATTGACAGGGGAATCCTTTATGACAAAGCAATAGTGATTTCAATTCAAATGCCCTTGGAAAAAATTGCCAAAGCCCCAAGTTTCGAAACGATGGTAATGATTGAAGATACTTATTTACAAACTGGTGAAATTGTCAATAAAATAGCGGACTATCTACGTAAGCATGGATTTGGTGCTCATGCAGGCCCAGGTTTAGGTGGAATGACAAATTATCCTATGTTGGCGAAAGACGCCAATATGGGAGAATTCGGAAGGCATGGTTTGTTAATTTCACCCCAAAGTGGTTCATGCCACCGTTTGGCGGCTGTTTATACCAGTATTAATAATTTTCCAGATGATAAAACAAACGAACATCTATGGATTAAAAAATACTGTAAAAATTGTGGCTTGTGTATCAAAAAATGTCCCAATAAAGCAATTTTAGAGATACCTATCACGACAATCAATAAACGTGTAAGACATATTGAATACAATAAATGCATGTCCTGCTTCAACCAAAATTTTGGTTGCTCAGTGTGCATTAAAATTTGTCCTTTTACAAAATCTGGGTACAACAAATTATATGTAATACATAAAAAAAATCAAGACAGAATCTTAAACTAATTAAAATAAGTATGGAACCATTCGACATTAGCAGAGTACATTGGGAAAAGGGGAAATTCCAACCCTGGTACCTAGATCAAAAACCAGTCATTTTAAAAGATTTGAATTTTAAAAGTGATGAAGAACTAATTATTATTGAATTGTCAGGCAATCATTATGGATTTTTGCTACGAGAAGTTGTTTATCATCACATCATCCAGGGGAAATTAAATGGGGTGGATTTTATTCTAACATTTTGTGGAGTATGCAATGCAGGAGTATTATTAAGCCCAATAATTGCTGATAATCTTTATCATTATAGAGAGACTGGTGTTTATAACGGGCAACAGATTTTTGAAGACATTGAAACGCATACTTTATGGAACCATTTAACTGGTGAAGCATTGCATGGGGAGCTTAAAGGAAATACATTAGAGTATATAGGATCATTAAATATGACAACAATTGGTGAAGCAAACGAAAGTATGCCCGATTTACCGATTTATATTTCTGGAAGAAAAAAGATTTATAGAAATATAATGCGATTTGTTATCAAAGTTATTCTTGGTAAAAGGAATAAAAATTGGCTGCCCCCACATTTTAAAATGACATTACCCGAAGTGAATAATGCATTACCTAAAATGAATATGGGGCTTGCTGTGAGAATTAATGACAAGCTGCGATTTTACCCAATTGATTTTTTTAAGACAAATAATCTTGCGGATGAATTAAATGGAACAAAAATTATCTTAAGTATGGAGAATAAAATTCCTAAAGCAATTACAGATAAAGGAGAATATCCATTTCAATTATTTACAAGATGGTATGCTTTTATCTTAACATATCCTAATGGTGAATTGTATAGTAAATAAAACTAATAAGTCAAACCCCAGCAAAAGTCCAAGCTCTTTTGCAATTCGCACAAAACCAATACACATTCCAAAAATTGTAAAAGAGCTTGGCCATTAAGCCACTCGCAAGGATAATTTCGTTTTAAAAGCCCAGCGAAAATAATTAATCAAAAATAAAGCAATTTAAGAGTGTTAAAATATTTGTGTTCTGGTTTATTTAAAAAAACAGAACTCATTCATAATTTAAATTTTGGGTTTCCTTATAAGTTATCATATTTGTTAATATCACTTTGTTTTTATAGCTTTGGGTTTTTAGACGAACTGACGTTAGTCATGAGTTAAAATAGACATCACCAATGAAAATAGAAAAAGTAATTGAAACAATTAGTAAAAACTACTCTCCTCTTTCTGACAACTGTAAAGAAGAATTAAGATACTGTACCAAACTTTTATCGTATGAACGTATAACTACTATTGTAAAAGAAGAAGAACGTTCTGATAAAACTTTTTTTATTGTTAATGGCTCTGCAAGGGCTTATTATTTAAAAGATGGGAAAGATATTACAGACTGGTTTGCTTTTGAGAATGATTTTATAAGTTCAATTAATAGTTTTTTTCTTGATATACCGAGTCCACTATACATAGATGTTCTTGAACCGTCTATCTTATTAGAATTTTCAAAAAAGGATTTTTCATCACTATCTGATAAATATCATGATTTTGATAGACTTGGGAGAATAATAGTAACGAAAACTATGTTGCAATTACGACAACGCATTGTTGCTATTCAGTTTGAAACAGCGCAACAGAAATATGAAAACCTTATAACAATTAGACCGGATATTGTACAAAAGGTACCTTTGGGGCATATAGCCTCATATCTTGGAATTACACTTGAAACATTAAGTCGAATTAGGAATCCCAAAAAACGAATTTGATTTAAATCAAATGAAATCAGAATTTACTTATTGATATTTGCAGAAAAAAAATATGAAACGATTTCATTACATCTCAGGGCTAACAATTGCACTTTTTATTGGACTTCATTTAATCAATCACTTATACAGTGTTTTCGGTGCAGAGAAACACATTGAATTGATGAATACAATGCGATATTTATATCGAAATATTATTTTTGAGTCAATTCTTCTAATTGCTGTTTTGATTCAAATTGTATCAGGTATTCAGCTTTTTTTTGTTAAAAGGAAAATAGCAAGTACTTTTTATGACAAATTACAAATTTGGACTGGGCTTTATTTGGCAATATTTTTTATCATTCATTTGAGTGCCGTTATAAGTGGAAGATATTTGTTGCAACTCGACACAAATTTTTATTTTGGAGTTGCAGGACTTAACACTTCCCCTTTTAATCTGTTTTTTATTCCATATTATGGACTTGCAGTTATTTCTTTTTTTGGACATATGGTAGCGATTCATAACCTGAAAATAAAACAGAATATATTAGGTCTGTCGCCAAAAGTACAATCAAATGTTTTACTGATTTTTGGATTTTTTTTAACATTTGTAATTTTCTATGGACTGACAAACCATTTTAATGGAGTTGCAATACCAGCAGAATATAATATACTTATTGGGAAATAAAAATGACCGCACAACAAAGGCAATATGTAATAAGGGTTTTAGTGGTAATTTATACATTCTACCCCGCTAAAACTTCGTTTTAGCGGACAGGAAAGTAGCCCACAATCCACAAAGATTTCATACCTGTTACCTGCAGTTATATGCAGCCCCTATCTTGAAGGGTAACACAACGATTTAATTGAAAAACGAAAATAAAGTGAAAAATAATAATGATGGATTTGGAATTTTAAAAAATTTATTTGAATTTTACAGGAAAATAGAAACATCATTTGTTATTCAACTAATCAAATCTAAAAACATGAAAAAATTAATTATCGTTTTAGCTGTCCTGTTAATGATTGCCCCTTGCAGCTTGTTTTCGCAGGATAAAAAAGCACCCTCCAAAACCCAAATTAAACCAGCTTTACTGGTTATTGATATTCAGAATGTATATCTGAAAATGGTTCCCGACAGGGACAAAGAAGTGGGTTTGTATTATATAAATGCTTTAATCGACCTCTTCCGTAGTGAGGGTTATCCAATAATAAGGATATACCATTACGACAAGGAGAATGGACCAAAACCGGATTCAGAATTGTTTGAGTTCCCAGGCACAGTATCTATAAAGGCAGACGATGCAAAAGTTATAAAAACCTATCCCGATGGTTTTAATAAAACAGATCTCGATAAAGTGATCAAAGAAAAGGGTTGTAATACTTTATTTCTTTGCGGATTAAGTGCAGTAGGATGTGTTTTATCGACCTGGATAGGGGCACAAAATAACGACTACAAGGCTTTTATGATTAAAGACGCAATTATGAGCCACAATTCCGAATATACAGACAATGTTGAAGTAATGTTTGATGCGGTTAGCTATGATGTAGTGAAGTTAATTCTCGAAAGTGCTGCAAAATAAGATTAAAGGATGAAGTATTCAGATACAAGAGGCAAGGTGTAAGACTTTGCAGGGCAAAGATACATTGCCTTTAGATTAACAAAATAAATTTTATCCTTTTAACGAAGCGATTTTTTCAGCAAAAGGGACTACCACTGAAATATATATTTTACTATAATCATCATTGGTAGGCCGGTTTTGATCTGGCAGGTAATTGATTTGTTTGTTATAAAAGAAAGTATGATCTGTTCCATTATACGAAAAAAGTAATTTTTCGGCTCCAGTAGCACCTCCTTTTAGATTCCGATCTACAATGTTTCCTTTACCCACTTGAATTTGGCGTATTTCATCCAATGGAAAAGCCAAACATTCTATGCATTTTTCGTCATCAAAAGCCAAATAAAACAGATGGGTATTGGTAATGGCTAAATAATATAAATCGTCATTATCAGTCATTTCAACACCAATACCTGTAAGTTTTCCCATAACTTTTCCTGCTGCATTAATAGCAGTTTCTTTTGCCAAATCTCCGGTAGTTCTTTTTTGCATGCACTCAACAGCACCAATTATATTAATAGTTCCAACTGCATCGGCAATAGGTTTTAAAAGACTGTCGAAATATCTTTTTCTAAGCGATATTTCTTGTCCTTTTAAGGATTCTTTGATTATTTCACCCTTTTGGGCGTATTTTGCTTTTATTTTAGGGACTAAAACAACATAATATATAATGCTAAGTAAAACAAATGCCCCAACAACATAAATATAAGGTGAATTTAATAAGTATTCCATAATTAATATTTTAGTTTAAGATTATTATACAGCAACAAATTTCGCATAAAAAAAAGAATTAACAAATATATTTGATTTTGGAGTTTAATTATAGGTAGGTATTCAAAATCCAGAATGCAATTACCTGGCTAAACTATAAGTTGGGCAGTTGCTAAGTGACATTTACTCACTATATTTTTTTTTCAAGGTATCCATGATACGCTTCGTTTGATTGTTTTAGAACCAAATCTTGATCCAGATATAGGAACTGGAAGTGAGATTATTACCTCACAAACCGAACAACAGTTTATAAAAAAGGGATATTTTGATTATTTATCAAAGAAGAAAAGTTTGTGTAAAATTGACTGAAATGACAATTAGAAATACTAAAAAAAAACCTGCCAGGTTTTTGATCCTGGCAGGTTTTTTTAGGTTTATAATGCTTATTGTTTAATAAGCTTTATAATTTTTTGTTCATGATTGATAAATATTTTCAGAATATATATAGCTGGTGTCAGCGATTCAATATTCACCAAATTTGATTTTCCATTTAAACCAGAACATTCATAAACTACTTTCCCATTAATATCAGTAATGCTCAAATTGAAAATTGAATTTTCAGCAATGCAATTAAAGAAGATATTTCCATTTGTTGGATTTGGATATATAGAAATATCAAATTTTGACAAATTCAAGTTTTCAGAGATGCCGGTAATAATTATACTATAACATTCTGAGGTATCACTACATCCATTATTTGAAATAATCACTGCATAATCACCACTTTCGATAGCGGTAAAAGATTGGTTGGTTTCTCCTACAATTGGCATATTGTTATTGCAATCGAACCATTGATACGAACCAATTCCATTGGCAGTAAGGGTATTCTGATTAACACTAACACTGGTGTCAATAATTTCATAACTAACGGTAAAAGAAAATTGGCATGAATTATTATTTTCATCAGAAAGTGTGTATGTAACTGTTGTTACACCAGGATTAAATATTTCATTGCTTGCATCATTATATCCGGTTGCAATGGTAGCTCCACTGAGCTCATAAGTAATGGTGATAATTGAAGAGCAGTTATCCAAAACATTTATTGGAGCAATATTTGATACTGTGCCATTGCATGAATAAATATTAGGAAGTGCAGTATATGTTGGAGCAGAAACATCATCAACAATAACAGTTTGAGTTTGTGAAGATGTATTTCCATTTCCATCACTATAATTCCAATTAATAATGTAAGTTCCTTGGGTTGTATATGTTAAAGGATCTGAAGTTGTTGCAGAAATTACACCAGCACAATTATCTGTTGCAGTTGGAGTTGAAATTACTGTGGCTGAACATTCTCCAATAATATCGGGCAGATTAGTAACATCTGCAATTGGGGCAGAAACATCATCAACAATAACAGTTTGAGTTTGTGAAGATGTATTTCCATTTCCATCACTATAATTCCAATTAATAATGTAAGTTCCTTGGGTTGTATATGTTAAAGGATCTGAAGTTGTTGCAGAAATTACACCAGCACAATTATCTGTTGCAGTTGGAGTTGAAATTACTGTGGCTGAACATTCGCCAGTGATATTTGGCAAATTAGCGATATTAGCAACTGGACTTAAATTATCAACAACTGTTACCAAAGAAACTGCAGTTGATGAATTTGCAGATGCATCTGTTACCATTAAGGTTACATTATTTGAACCTAAATCTATGCAACTAAAATTAGTTTTGTTTGCACTAATTGAGGCTATACTGCAATTATCATAACTACCATTATTTATATCAGAAGCTATTATTGAAACATTACCTGAACTATTTAAATAAACAGTGATATTTTTTGCAATGGCTGTAGGATTTATATCATCAGTTACTGTAACAGTATATGATGCAGTTGCAGAATTATTTGCAACATCATAAACAGTATAGGTGATGGTTGTCAAACCTAAATTGAAAGCATAAGTTCCAATATAGTTTATTCCGGTAGTAGCAGAATTTGCAACTGTTGCACCAGTCATAACCCAGGTCAACGTACTTACTGAACAATTGTCAGCAATTGTTGGGTTAGTTGTTACAAAAGATTTGGAACAAGTACCTGTATTAACTGTAGTTGAAACATTGCTTTGACAAGCAATTGTTGGGTTGATATTATCGGTTACATTAACTGTATATGAAGCAGTTGCATAATTATTGGCAGCATCATAAACGGTATAGGAAATGGTTGTTAATCCAATGTTAAATATATAGGTGCCAACATTGTTAATTCCAGTGGTAGCCGAATTTGCAACTGTTGCACCAGTCATAACCCAAGTCAATTTGCTTACTGAACAATTGTCAGTAATGGTTGGATTAGTTGTTACAACAGATTTAGAACAAGTTCCTTCATCAACTGTCGTTGAAACATTGCTTTGACATGTAATTGTTGGATTGACATTATCTCCTACGGTTACAGTTTCAGTTTCCGTTAATTGATTATAACAATTAGTCGTTGAATTTGTTGCTAAAACATTAAATGTTGTAGTAGAAGTTAAGTTACCTGTTGGCAAGTTGATTGAACCACCATTTCCTGCTACGGCTGTTCCAACTAATTCATTTGTATTACTATTTTTTAACTGGTAATTTATCCCACTTTCTGATGCGGCAATTGTAATGTTTGTACTTGTTCCAGAACAGATTGTGCTAGTGCCGCTTAATGTTAAGTCTATAGCAGGTAAAGGATTTACAATAAATGCACCCGATACAGAACTGGTAATTGGATCACAACTTCCAGCTACAATACAGTAATAGTAAAATGTTCCGGCTGCAGTAGCAAGTGGAGTATAACTATTGGAATTAGTACCAATAGGAGTTCCTCCTGTTGTGGATGCAGTTGTATTTATATACCATTGATATGTTAACCCAGTTCCTGTTGCAGTAACACTAATTGGACTAAAGGTTCCATTAATACATTGTGTTTGTGTTGCTGTTGACTGACTGCTTATTGCTGTATTTGGAGTTATTGTTATTTGTCCTCCTGTACTATAAGCTGTACCACAAGTACCACTTATTAAAACAGCACGATAAGTTCTGCTAATAGTCAGTCCAGAATAAGTTAAAGTAGATGTTGTATTTGATACATCAACCCAAACAACACCACCATCATCTAAATATTGCCATTTTTGGACAGTTCCTGAATATCCACTCAAAGTCAGAGTACCAGAAGCAGGGGAACAAGAACTTGCAGTTGAAACACTTCCCCCAATAGGAGGTGCACCTGAAGTAACTATGATTGGATAACCACTTGTGTACTGAGCAGCACCACAGGATGATTGAACCTGAGCTCTAAAATAAAATGTTCCTGCTGTTGGTAATGTTTGAGTTAAAGAAGTTGTAGTATTAGCAATTGTAGTATTTCCACTAGAAAAAGTAGAGGAAGTGGACATTTGCCAATTTAATACATTTCCTATATTCCCGTATAAATTTAATATCGCATTTCCTCCAGCACAAATGGTGCTGTTTGAAGAATTAATATTACCTGCAACCGTTGATTGAATTGCAATTGTTGTTGGTGAAGTTGCAATATTTGTACAACTCCCAGAATTAACGATAGCTCTATAGTATGTAGTTTGAGTAATATTGGTTACAGTTAAACTTGTTGTTGTATTACTAATGGTTGTATAGGTGCCTGTGATGAAATTGTCTAAAGAAGATTCCCATCTAACCACTGTACCTGTGAACCCATTTAATGACAAGGTTGTGCTATTTGTTCCTGAACAAACGGATACATTACCACCACTAATCCCAGTAGTAGGCGCTCCAGTAACATAAATATTGCGATCAAAAACAGGTGTTGATGAGAGATTATCTTGAGGTAATCCTCCATATTCAATAATACTGCCAATACTTTGGTTGTTTGCAAAATCATTCCATAAACCAGTTGTGTAGAGATGAATATAATATTCACCACCTGAAACACCTGTCAACAATGGATCATTATATGATGAGGAATTGTTTGGTTCAGCACCATCCCAATTTTGATAAACACCAGATATATGCCCTGAGGGACCATTTGCTGTTGTAATTTGAGTGCCTGTTTCAGGACCTGATACCCAGTAAAATTTTCCTTCCGCAGCAGCTTGGTTAGCATAAAGATTATAACCTAAAACTTGATTAATTAAAACAAAATTATCAGAACCTCCCACCCATGTGTTTTGTCCTAATAAAACCGAAATAAAACTGTTTTCTGCTGCCGAAGTTATAGTAGCTAAATAACCTTGTCTTCCAAAGTACGAACTATTGTTTGCATATGTTCTTGCAACTGTCCATGAAGTAGCAGATGTAATAGCCTTGTAAAAATGACCATTTAAAGGGTTATAATAAAAATCTCCTGCAATAAAAGTAACTTTTCTAGATTCTGGATAACAAGTAGCTGATGATGTTGTTAATTTTACATTTCTTAGAACATTTTGCCAATCAGTAGCCACTAATGAGCCAGAAAAAACAATACTCCTTGTAGTCGTATTAAAGGATGATACTGTAATTCCAGAAGGCAAACTACCACTATATGACAAAACATCACCACTGGTATAGCTACCTGTGATTGAAACAGTAAAGCCACTAATTGCGCCATTTGCAGTTATGGTTACCCCGTTATCAACAATAGAAGCTGTATTATTTGCAATTGTATTTACAGTTGACGAACCCGATACTGTTATTTGAGTTGCATTAGTTAAAGCTGTATATGTGAAACCTGAATATGTAGCTGTACCACCTCCAGTTGTTACAGACACGTTACCACTGGATCCATAACCAACTTCGGCATCTATTTGTGTGCTAGAAATTACGGTGTAATTAAAAGCCGGCGAACCTCCGAAACTAACAGCAGATGCACAAAATAGATTAGTACCTATAATACTTATTATAGTACCCCTGGTAC
>DYDE01000009.1:13729-57859 GCA_020718065.1 Marinifilum sp.
TAATGCAGTTATAGTAGGAGCTGCTGGAGTATTCACAATAAATGATGATGCTGATGTCGCAATTCCTCCACCAGTTTGAACTGTTATATTGCCTGATGTAGCGCCCATAGGAACTGTAGCTATTACCTGGGTTGGTCCTACATAAGAAGAGGATGCAACTGTACCATTAAATTTTACAAGGGGAGTTCCATTATCAAAATTAGTCCCATTAATAGTAATTACACTCTGACATGCATCCCCTGAAGAAGGAGAAAAAGAAGTAATTGTTGGTACCGTACCCGAAAAAGTACTATAATTAACAGTTACTTTAGCCCAATTACCATTAAGAGTAGCATTCGCATTATTAAGACCAGTAGTAGCTGCAGGTATTCTAAATTGATTTGTTCCACCTAAAACATAATTTGAAACATTTATTGTTGGTGATTGCAGTGTTATTGTTCCTGGAGTGCAAGTACACTGAGTAGTTGTTGTTATAGAACCTTGAGAAACGCCATTTAAAGTTGTCGTTTTAGTTGCACCAGTGCATTCAACTCCAATAACAAATTCAACTGTTACCGAGTTTAAAATTGCATAGGTTGGCAACACATCAGTCCAGTCAAACCCTATTGTAGTCCCACTTCCATATTTATTATTGGCATTACAATCACTTGTACACCCTACTAAATTATTTGTTGCTATCCAGTAAACTTCTGTTTGCTGGGAAAAAAGGTTAATACTTAGAGTCGATAAAAATATAATCAAACTCCATTTTTTGAAATGATTAAGTAAGTTAAACCGGCTTCCATCCTTGGAAAACAAATTGCTCCTTGCAGGAAATTTTGTAATTGGATTTTTCATTATTCGATTTTTTAATAAATAAATTAGGAAAAAATTGTTATTGTTAGAATATTCAAATATTGTTTAATGATAATAGGTTGTTGAATTTTTATTTTAAATTATTAAGTGTTGAATTTTTTTGTATTTGAAGGGTTACTTTTTTTGTAAAATTGTTCATACAAAATTTCATTAATGTAAGGTAAAATGGATTTGTATATCTACTTAAAATATTAAGTAGATATACTGAAAATTGCAAATAGATTTAATCAAGTAGGTATTCCAGTCAACCAGGATGAAGGGGAGAACCTACCACACTGTCTATGCATCGGGATACATACAAGTCTCGTATACAGCGGTTCAATAAGATATGGAACAACTTTTCGTAATAAAGGAGGTGTGTTACAAAATCTTTATTTTATTTATAAAATACAAATAACCGTATCAAATTTGTTAATATCACTTTGGTTTTGTAGTTTTAGGTTTTTAGACAAACTGCCGTTAGCGTTCATTTCAAAACAATAGCAGATACAACAACTAAAAGTCTTTGGGGACTGTCTCGTGACAGTTTTTCGGGACTGACTTTTTACCTTGAAAAGTTATGTGATTTAATAAACAAAATAATTTAAAGTTAATTGTAACTTTTTCAAGTATAAAAACGTCCTATACAAAACTTTATAAAATATAGCAATAATGATAAATAAAGAGTACTCACTCAAAAAGACCGCAAGAATTGCTGGTCTTTTATATCTTGTTTGGGTAATAACAGGCATCTATGGTATTTTTTATATATCATCACAAATCATTGTACAGGGTGATGCTGTTGCTACTGCCAAAAATATGCTCACCCATGAATTTTTATTTAGAACTGGTATCATCAATGATATTATCAGCAACACCATTTGGGTATTTTTGGTATTTACGCTATACCGATTGTTAAAACAGGTGAACGAGAACCAGGCCAGACTTATGGTTGTATTGGTGATTGTGCAAATTCCTGCTGTTTTTTTTATAGAAGCATGCAATATTACTTCCTTAATGATTAATAAAGGTGAAATATTAAAAACATTAGAACTTAGTCAGAGACAAGATTTGGCAATGCTATTTGTAAAAATTAACGATTACACAACGATTATTTTAGAAATGTTCTGGGGGCTTTGGCTCTTGCCATTTGGACTATTGGTTTATAAATCCGGGTTTATTCCTCGAATATTAGGCGTATTTCTAATTTTTAATGGAGTAGCTTACATCATACCTTGTTTTGTATCTGTGCTATTTCCCGATTACCAAACTCTTGTTTCGCAATTTGCAATGCCATTTTGGATTTTAGGAGAAATTTCAATAACACTATGGCTTTTAATTAAAGGGATAAAGACTAATATACCCATTAATGACAAACAATGACGAATGCAAATCCATAAATAAAATCATCATCCATTAACATTAATAAAAAAAACATGAATTCAAAAAAAACAGCAGGAATTGAAATGCTAAGTATTATTAGCAAAACTCAGCTTAAAGCAGCAAGAGTCGCAGGATTTACTTATATATTTTCGATGGCAATTGTGGTAATTGCGAACTATAGCATTAACTTTCGCCTTATCATCCCTGGTAATGCAACAGAAACTGCCCGAAACATCATGGCAAACGAAACACTTTTTCGTATCAATATAGTCTGTAATTTGATCTATGTTGCGAATATTATATTACTGCTCGCAGCACTCTATGTGATACTCAAACCAGTGAATCGGAACATTGCCTTGGTTGCGACATTTTTTAAGTTAATATTTGCCTTGATGTGGGTTATTACAGCACTCAACACACTTGAAGCAATACGACTTTTGGGTAACACTGCATATTTATCGGTATTCAAAACCGATCAATTGCAGACCTTGGCAAGGTTACACATCGCCTCGGGCAATGATGCATATTATATTGGACTGCCGTTCTGGGGATTGGCTTCCACGGTTTGCAGTTACCTATTTTTCAAGTCAAGGTATATTCCTAGAGCATTGGCTGCATTCGGTATTGTCTCGTCTGCATGGTGTGTGATCTGTGCATTCGTTTTTCTTGTATTCCCTGAATTCCAGAATACAGTTCATCCAGGCTGGTTCGATATGCCTATGGTTATCTTTGAAATGATATTGGGATTTTGGCTTTTGTTCAAGGGATTAAGACCAACCGGGTTGGCTCAGCCGAGTATAACAAAGCAGGAGAATTTATAAAACTAAAATGTTAAAATCACATCTATGGGAAATATAGTGTATCCTCTCAAAAAGACTGCAAGACTTGCAGGTTTATTGTATCTTCTTATGGTAATCACAGGTGTCTATATTATTATGTATGTACCATCGAAAATTATTGTTTGGGAAGATGCTGATACCACTGCCAAAAATATTCTATCCAATGAATTTTTGTTTCGAACGGGCATAATTGGTGATATTATCAGCAATACCATTTTTTTGTTTTTAGTATTGGTTCTGTACAAATTGTTCAAACAAGTGAATGAGCATCGGGCTATACTTATGGTTGCATTTGTTATTGTTCAAATTCCTGTTCTTTTTATTATGGAGGCGTTCAATATTACTTCCCTTATGCTTTTTAAAGGCGAAATATTAAAAACATTCGAACCTGCTCAGAGACAAGATTTGGCAATGCTGTTTTTTAAAATTAATGACTATGGTGGATTGATATTAGAAATGTTCTGGGGGCTTTGGCTTTTACCATTTGGTCAATTGGTTTGTAAGTCGAAGTTTATTCCCCGTATTTTTGGAATATTGCTCATCAGTGCGGGTATCGCTTATATGATTGACAGTTTTATTTCTCTGCTTTTTCCAAGCTACCATGCATTTGTAAACCAACCAACACTTTTATTAGTAGCAATAGGAGAAATCTCAATAACACTATGGCTTTTAATTAAAGGAGTGAAAAACTAAAGGAACTTATTAAATAATAAAGGTGTACTAACTCTGGTATTATTAATTCCAAATAGTGTTCTTATATAAATATTACCCCTGTTGTGCAAAGATTGCATCTTCGCACTTTAAAATTGCTAATCATTGACAAATCAATGTTCAGATGAGCTTCTAGCCTTGCTGTTCGAATGATGTTTTACTTCATTCAAATATATCTTTTCAGATTTTGTTGAACATTAAAGGTAAAATCATTAACTTTATAAAGTGTTAAAAATAAAGTTTAACCAATACATTCTCAAAACCAAAAATACAAAACCCTTAAGTTGACTATGATGATAGCACTAAATGGAAACCCAAAGTCAGAAGTGCTTGTAAAAATAAGTCAAGGCTATGTGCTTGTTACCTATGACCGCAAGGGTTGCCTGCGCCACATAAGAAGTGCGAAAGGAGGACAAATCCCAGTAAATAAACCTAAAAAAGATGAAACTGTTTTTCGGATTACGAACTTGCAGGAAGGAAGGTCAACCTTTAAAAGCAGCGGAAGCCATTGCGGATTCTTTTCTGTAAACGGGCAAGTTTATTGGAGTTCAATCTGGGATGATATAGGTCCTTCCGAATTCAAAAAATGTAGTTTTCAGGATTGGTTGATAGAATGTGCTCAAGTGCTTGCTGGTGTGAAAAATGAAGTATCGTCAACTTAAAACGAGGCTTGATTTCAGGCAGGTATGATCCAACCCTTCGGATAAAGCATTGCCTCCCAAAAATATATCTCTTCTGCTTCTTACTTGAAACACAAACCAATTACTACAAACCATTCCATCATTTCAACACCACTGCCTTAAAAAAATTGTAACTCCAAAACTTCAACTGATTGTCAATCGTAGATCGTAAATAACATCGTGGTTCTCTGTGCCTTCTATGTTCTCTCTGCGGTTGAAAAATTATATATTTTTTTGTTAATGAAATGTTAAATTAAACACAAAGTGTAGTAAAAGCTTTTTTTTGAAGTATATTTGTATTAGATATTAAAATACATGTTTAAAAGAATTGTAAATATTTTAATTGTAGTTATTTTGTTTGCTTCAACGACAGGTTTTACTATCGACAGGCATTATTGTGGCAATAAATTGGTTTCTGTTACTTTTTCCAAAAGCAAAGATTGTTGTAAAATGCAGGGATGTTGTCATCACGATATTAAACATATAAAAATCTCTGATTCTTTTCAAATTTCTCAGGATAATGAAAAAATAGATACATCTGCGTCTATCTTCACTTTTTTGATTCATGGTAACGATCAAATTCAAAGTTTTCCTTTTGTTAAAATTCCATCTTTTTCTGATCCCCCTCCGCTAAGTTTTTTATTTAAAGATTATTTTCTGCAGGTTTTTAGAAATTGAAAATTTATTATTTTGCCCCAATTCTAATGGGAATATTTAATAATTTTATTTGTTTCCATTTTTAAAACGTAATTTTATGAAAACAAGATTTTTTTTAATGTTATTTGTAATAGTTACATTATCTATTACTTTAAGTGCCTGTAGTTCGCAGGATAAAAAAAGCAGCACAACAGAACAACCCAAAACCGAAAAAGCAGTTTACACCTGCCCTATGCACCCTGAAATTACCAGCGACAAACCTGGTCAATGTCCAAAATGCGGCATGGATTTGGTACTTAAAGATGAATTAAAGAAATAACGATAGTAAATCTTAATAAAAATTTAATATAACCTTAAAAAATTAATAATATGAAAAAATTAATAATATTGATCTCCTTATTTATAGGAATAATAATAGTTAACCCACTTCAATCAAAATCACAATGCTGTAGTGATAAGGAAAAATATGAGGTTAGTAAAACTGGTCCATCAGCTAATCAGAATAACAATTTAAAAGGGGTTTATACTGACTCATTGAAAGTGTCAGGTCTTTGTGATATGTGTAAAACCCGTATCGAAAACGCTGCAAAAGGTGTAAAAGGAGTCACAACCGCACTATGGAACGAATCAACCAATATGCTGGTGTACTCTTACACAGGGACAGTCAAAAAAGAAGATGTCAGCAATGCTTTATTAAAAGTGGGTCACGACACCGAACTCGGCAAAGCTCCCGATAATGTCTACAACAAATTACCTGGTTGTTGTAAATACAGGTAATTTATAAGTAGTTTCCTTAAGTTGACATCATATTACAATTATTAAACCAGGTGTGATCAGCTTTATTAATTTTTAAGTCAGAGTATCAACCTAAGGCTTTATTACTCTTTTATTCTGATTTTTAGAACAAATAATTCGAATTTAATGTTATCTTATAAATTAATTTGAAATTTTGTAAATAATTGTTTACATTGCAATTTAAATTATAAAAGAAAATCAATTTAAAACACATTAAAAATGAAAAATTTAATTTCAGTATTATTTGTTACTATTATAATAGTAACAGTAAATTCAGTTACAGCACAGAATAATCAGGCTTTCTTGAAAAATAAAAGCGGTGTTTATATGAGTTTTTCGGATTTTAAAACTCAAAAGTTAAATCTCGAGGTGGATTATACCAAAGAAAAACATAAAATTAAAGTGAATGAATTTTTAAATAAATCAGACATTGAAGTCACACACCAGAATAAGAAATATACTTTTGCAAAAAAAGATATTTATGGGATTCGCGATTGCAATGGGATTGATTTCAGGTTTTATGAAAATATGGAGTATAAAATAATTGCAATCGATACCATTTATTTATATTCTAAACAAGAAAGCGAAAATACTAGTGGCGGGAAAACCCCAATAAATAAGCTGGTTACAAAGTTTTATTTTAGCAAAATGGGAGATTCGGAAATACTTCCATTAACATCCGAAAACATAAAAAGTGCATTTCCTGAAAATCATAAAATGCACGATGCATTGGATATGATATTTAAAAATGAAAGTTCATTATCGGAATATGATAATTTTCACAAAAAGTATAAAATCATAAGGTTTTTAAGAGGAGATTTAAAATAAATGATTAAACTCTTTAAAAATATTAATTATGGTAAATACGTTTCATCCATTGTTTATGCATTTTCCCATTGCACTATTAATAGTTACCGGAATAATTGTACTTATTGATTTACTGAAAAGCAAATATCATAAAAAAATTGATATTATGGAATAATATTTGCTACAATAGGAGCAATCATCACTGTTGCCAGTGGGTTTAAAGATGCTAATGCTATTTCACACAACCTGACCATACATGAAATTATTAAAGTGCACAAAAAAATTGGAATAGATATATTAGTGATATCTTCTTTTTTGTCATTATGGATTATGTTTCGTTATTCAAAAATGAGAAAAATCGAAAATATTTTCTTTGTATTGATATTATGGATTGCTTTGGCTTTGGTAAGTTATAATGGTTATCTGGGTGGTAAAATGGTTTATGATAATGGTGCAGGTATAAAACCAATGCAGAAAACGTTTTTATTAGAAGATCAAGATTGATCCCTAAAAACAATTAAATGATATAGATAAAAAAAATCAAGATAAAAAATATCATTAGCATTTTATTTTACTACATTTAGGTTGGTTCAAATATAAACACAAAAAAATGGTAAACAGAATCATCAGATTTTTCCTCGATAATAGACTTGTAACAACCATTTTATTATTTATTTTCATTATTTGGGGAGTTGTAACAGCACCATTTGAATGGAATACTGCATTTTTACCACGTACTCCCGTTCCGGTGGATGCAATACCAGATATTGGCGAAAATCAACAAATTGTAGCTACAGAGTGGATGGGGCGTTCACCCAAGGACATTCAGGATCAGATCACCTACCCCCTTACCACTTCTCTTTTAGGAATTCCCGGGGTAAAAACCATCCGAAGCACATCTATGTTCGGCATGTCTTTTATTTATATCATCTTTAATGATAATATAGAATTTTACTGGAGCCGCTCCCGTGTGCTTGAAAAATTAAATTCTTTGCCTTCTGGACTTTTACCACCGGGTGTTCAACCTTCATTAGGTCCCGATGCCACAGCTTTGGGACAGATATTCTGGTATACCCTCGAAGGAAGAAACCCTAAAACTGGTCAACCTAACGGAGGTTGGGAGCCTCAGGAATTAAGAACCATTCAGGATTACTATGTTAAATATGCTTTGTCCTCTGCTGAAGGGGTTTCTGAAGTTGCTTCCATTGGGGGTTATGTAAAAGAATACCAGATCGACCTCGACCCCGTAGCCATGAAATCCTACAATGTTTCAATTATGGATGTGATGAAGGCAGTCCAGAACTCAAATCTTGACATAGGCGCAGAAACCATAGAATTAAACCAGGTTGAATATGTCATCAGGGGTTTGGGTTATATCAAATCAATTCAGGATCTCGAACAAACGGTGGTGAGTGTTAAAGACAATGTCCCCATAACTTTAAAACAAATTAGTCGGGTAAATTTCGGTCCCGCTACACGTCGTGGTGGATTAGACAAATTTGGAATGGATGCGGTGGGTGCAGTGGTGGTTGCCCGCTATAAATCCAATCCTATGGAAGTGATCAACAACATCAAAAAGAAGATCGCTGAAATAGATCAGGGGCTTCCCACCAAAACACTTCCTGATGGTTCTGAAAGCAAAATCAACATCGTTCCTTTCTATGACCGCAGCGGATTGATCAGCGAAACCATTGGAACCTTAGAATCTGCTTTAACCCATGAAATTCTTATCAGCATCATTGTGATCATTGTTTTGGTTTTGAACTTAAGGGCTTCCTTTATTGTCTCATTTCTATTACCAGTGGGTGTCCTGATGACTTTTGTTCTCATGTATAATTTTGGGGTAGATGCCAACATCGTTGCCCTTTCAGGGATTGCCATTGCTATTGGAGTGATGGTTGACATCGGAATTGTAGACGTTGAGAATATCATCCGGCATCTCGAGATGCCGGAAAATAAAGATGTGCGTGGAAAATCATTAATTAATGTAATTTACAAAGCCACTACACAGGTAAGGATGGCTGTTATAACGGGTCTTGCTACTACCATCATCAGCTTTTTACCCGTGTTTGCCATGGAAGCTGCCGAAGGTAAATTGTTTAAACCTTTGGCATTTACCAAAACCTTTGCCATTCTTTCATCATTTATTCTGGGGATGGTAGTTTTACCCACTTTAGCATATTACATATTTTCTATCCGTATCGATACAAAGAAGATTAAACGCATATGGAATGGACTGCTAATAGGAGGCGGTATTTTAATTCCTCTTATTTGGGGAGTGTGGCCAGCTATTGCCCTGTTATTTATCGGACTGAACAATCTGTTTCAATACAAATGGAAAGAAAAATACAAAGATATACCCGATCTCATAAATCTTGGGATTGTGGTGGTATATGCCTTGTATTATTTGACCAAAGAATGGCTGCCCCTTGGTGCTGAAAATCATTTTACAAAAAACTTTTTATTTGTTATTGGACTCACAGGCTCCATACTTACCATCATTTCATTGATGGTTAAATATTATGAACCTGTCCTTCGCTGGTGTCTTGCAAATAAAGTTAAGTTTTTAAGTATTCCTATTATTACTGTATTCTTTGGAATAATGGTCTGGCTGGGATTTAACAGAATATTTGGTTTTGTCGGAAATGGTACCGAGAAATTGGGAATGAATATTCGCAATACATCAATATGGCAGGGTATCACCCGTGTATTTCCGGGCACTGGCAATGAATTTATGCCGGCCCTGAACGAAGGTTCCTTTTTGCTCATGCCAACAAGTATGCCACATGCAGGTGTTGGAAAAAATCTTGAATATGTGAAACAGTTGGATATGCGCTTATCGACAATCCCAGAAGTTGAGTTGGTGGTGGGCAAATGGGGCCGGGTTAACTCTGCCCTCGACCCTGCAAATATTCAAATGTTTGAGAATGTCATCAACTACAAACCAGAATATGTCCTCGACCATGCTGGCCGTCGTATGCGTTTTAAAACCGATGGAGAAGGCATTTATGTGCTCAAAAACGGAACCACTTACAATCCTGACGTGGAGGGTTTCAGAAAGATGGACACATCATTGCTTATTCATGATAACTCAGGTGAGTATTTCCGTCAGTGGAGGCCCAATATCCGAAAACCAGATGACATTTGGAAAGAAATTGTTAAAGTTACTAATTTACCAGGACTAACATCCGCTCCAAAACTACAACCTATCGAAACAAGATTGGTAATGCTATCAACAGGAATGAGAGCTCCTATGGGCATCAAAGTATACGGCCCCGATCTGGAAACAATAGAAAAGACAGGTATAGAAATTGGTAATCTTTTAAAGAATATTCCTTCTATTGAATCCTCTTCTGTTTTTGCAGAGAGAGGAGTCAGTGCACCTTATTTGCTTATAGATATAGATCGTGAAGCCATTGCCAGGTATGGTCTGTCTATAAAAGATATCCAGGATGTTATTCAAACTGCTATTGGTGGAATGGAATTGACCAGAACGGTGGAAGGTCGCGAACGTTTTCCTGTCAGGATAAGATACGCCCGTGAACTTAGAACCTCTCTCGAAGATTTACAAAAAATTCTCATTCCATCCATGACCGGTGTTCAGGTTCCCCTGGGTGAACTAGTAAAGATTGAATATGAAACCGGTCCCCAGATGATCCGCAGTGAAAATACTTTTCTTACAGGATATGTGATTTTTGATAAAAAAGAAGGTTTTGCAGAAGTGGATGTGGTCAATCAGGCACAGGATTACCTGAAATCACAAATAACAAGTGGGGCTTTGGTCATTCCTAAGGGTGTTACTTATCACTTTGCAGGAAATTACGAACAACAGATCAGGGCAACCAAACGGCTTGCTATTGTTATCCCCATTAGCTTGATATTGATTTTTCTGATTTTGTATTTTCAGTTTAAAACAGTCACAGCTTCATTTATTCACTTTTCCGGTGTGTTTGTGGCTTTTGCCGGTGGCTTTATTTTAATTTGGCTATATGGTCAGGGCTGGTTTATGAACTTTTCAGTAGCTGGCATCAATATGCGGGATCTATTTCAAATGCATACCATCAACCTCAGTGTGGCCGTCTGGGTCGGTTTCATTGCTCTATTTGGTTTGGCAACCAACGATGGGGTGATTATGGGTACTTATATTCACCAGGTATTCGAAGAACGAAATCCCTCAACAGTTCATGATGTCCGTGAAGCAGTTATAGAAGCCGGCAAAAAGAGGGTCCGTCCTGCTATGATGACAGCTGCTGTAGCGATTATTGCATTATTACCAGTATTAACATCTACAGGTAAAGGCGCTGATATTATGGTACCTATGGCAATTCCCACCTTTGGTGGAATGGTTATTCAAATAATGACAATGTATGTGGTGCCTGTATTTCAGGCGATTTGGAGGGAAAGGATAATTAAGAAAGAAATAAAGGGAAATACATTGATATAAATAGAAATAAGTTGATATTAATGGAAATAATTGGAACAATTAAAATAAAACTTTTATGGAAGAGAATAAAAAATATATACCAATAAAAGAGTTGAAAATATATCAATTAGCAAGACAATTGTCATCAATAGCCTGGGAAATTTATTCAAGAATGAGTTTTGAAGATAAGAAAACCATAGGGGATCAATTTATAAGATCAACGGATTCTATTGGAGCAAATATAGTAGAAGGGTATAGCAGATACCACTTTTTAGATAGAGTGAGATTTTATTATAATTCTCGGGCTTCTCAATCCGAAGCTACAGACCATTGGCTGGAATTATTATTAGAAAGAAACAAAATAGCACAGGAAACATTTAATCAATATAAACAAATCTCAAAAGACCTTCAAATAAAGCTTAATAATTTTATTAAACAAACAAAAGATGAAAACCAACAATAAATGCAATATTTTAAAAATCCTTTGCAACTTACAATTTAAACCTATTTCAAAGCATTTCTATCTATTCCTTTGTATTTCTATCTATTTCAATTTATATCTATGTATTTCCGTTTTTTCCCAATCCGACTCTCTAACAAATTATCTTGACATTGTTGCTAAAAATAATCCCGATTTAAAAGCAAAATACAATAAATACCTGGCCGATTTGCAGAAAGTTCCGCAGGTAGGCAGTTTGCCTGATCCTGATGTTTCTTTTGGCTATTTTATCAAACCTATGGAATTAGTAAGCGGCAACCAAATTGCTCAAATACAGCTCATGCAAATGTTTCCTTGGTTTGGTACATTAAGAACAGCAAAAGATGAAGCTTCAAAAATGGCTTTATCTTCATTTGAATTATTCAGAGCGGAGAAAGAAGAAATATTTTTTAATGTCAGAACAAACTATTATCAGCTTTTTCTTACCCAAAAACAAATCCAGGTGTATGACACAACCCTTATTTTGCTCAAAAGCATCGAACAATTACTTATCATAAAATCCGGTACCATAAATTTAGGAAGCACAAACCCGGTAAATTTGGGACAGATCTCTAATGGCAACAATACCAGTGGAAATAGCGGGATGGGTATGAATACAAATAATCAGCCTTCAAATCAGCCTGGTAATACTTCTATGAATACTCCATCTATGGCAGGCAACAACTCCGCTTTTTCCGATTTGCTGCGATTAAAAGTCGAAATAAAAGAATTGGAAGACAATATTGCTTCCCTCCATAATCGAAAACAAATGCTGATTATACAGATCAATACCCTGTTGAATAGAAAAACAATCAGTGAAATTTATATCCCTGATAATTTGGAATTTCCTGTCTTCGATTTTTATAATCCTGCTTTGTTTGACAGTATTAAAGAGAACAATCCAATGGTAAAAATGAATAAAGCGGACATATTAGCTTATCAGGAAAGACAAAAGATGAACAAAAAAATGGGTTATCCTATGTTTGGCATCGGTTTAAATTATATGTTGATTAATAAAAGTGATATGAGTAGTTCTGCTATGAATGGTAAAGATATGATGATGCCAATGCTTTCTGTAAAATTGCCGCTATATCGCAAAAAATACAATGCGTCCATTAAAGAAGCACAATATCTGGAAATTTCCTCCAATGCGCAATTATTAAATGCCGAAAACATGCTTTTTATGGAGTATTCCGAATACCAGTTTGCGCTGAAAGATGCAGAACGCAAATTATCACTTTATCAGGATATTGTTTTATTAACAAAAAAGAATTTCGATTTGTTATTGGTGCAATACTATACTTCAGGAGCCGATTTTGATGCTTTAATAAGATTACAACGGCAGCTGCTCGATTACAAATTAAGTATTATACAAGCTGGGGTAGACAAGCTAGCTGCCATTGCCGGATTACAAAAATTACTATCAAAAAATTAAGCACAACCTATTATGAAAAAATTAATAAAAAACAGATATTTCCAATGGACAATTTTATTATTGTCTGGTATATTCCTTGGATGGTTGTTATTCCATAAAACAGCAACACCAAATAAAAACAATTATTCTGATACAAAAAGTATTGGTACCATTTGGACCTGCTCCATGCATCCGCAAATTCGCCGCGATAAACCGGGTAACTGTCCGATTTGTGGTATGACACTGATACCACTTAATCAGAATACTGACACTACTGGTATAGGTGCCATCTCATTTACAACTGATGCATTGCAACTGGCAAATGTTCAAACCAGCATTGTAAAAATTGAAAAACCCGAAAAAGCAGTCCGTATGTATGGCCGTATAGAATCAGACGAGCGATTGGTACAAACAATACCTGCTCATATCCCGGGACGAATTGAGGAATTATTGGTAAACTTCACTGGTGATGTGGTGGTGAAAGGCCAAACTATTGCCATAATATATTCTCCTACATTAATCCAGGCGCAACAAGAGTTAATTGAAGCAAAAAAACTATCGAATACTTTGCCAGGAGCTTTGCAAGCAGCTAGAGAAAAATTGCGTCAATGGAAACTTACTGAAAAACAAATTTCAGATATTGAAAATACTGAAAAAATAATTTCAAATTTTGAAGTAAAATCAACAGTTTCTGGCATTATTACTAAAAAAATAGTGAATCAGGGCGATTATGTTTCTCAGGGTTCTCCTTTATATGAAGTTTCTGATTTATCAAAAGTATGGGTTATTTTTGATGCCTATGAAAGCGATTTGCCCTGGATAAAGCAAGGTGATAAAGTTCAGTTTACTTTACAATCAATCCCTGGAAAAAGCTTTTCTGAAAACATTTCTTTTATAGCTCCGATAATTGACAATTTAACCAGGGTAGCAAAAGTCCGTATTGAACTAGTAAATAAAGGAGGGATGTTTAAACCTGGTATGTTTGTAACCGGAGTGGTTAATGCAAAGTTAGAAGGCTTTAAAGACAATATCATCATACCAAGCTCCGCAGTCCTTTGGACAGGAAAGCGTTCGGTGGTATATGTTAAGATTCCAAATACCCAAATGCCTACATTTGAAATGAGAGAAATTGATTTAGGTCCCGAATTAGGCGGTAGTTTTGTGGTACTTGCTGGTTTAAATGAAGGGGAAGAAATGGTTACAAATGGCGTTTTTAGTGTTGATGCAGCTGCACAGTTAGCTGGCAAAACAAGTATGATGAATCGCAATACCAATACCAAAAATGAAGTTATTCCTGATTACCGGAAACAAACATCAACAAATCTTGCATCACAATTAAGTATCATTTTCAACTCTTATATTCTTTTAAAAGATAAACTTGTTTCAACTGATGCAAGTGAAGCATTTACAGAAGCTCAAAATCTGCAACAAACCATTTCATCAACGGATATGAATCTTTTTCAAGCAGCAACACATGATTATTGGATGATAAAGAGCAATTTAGTATTAACATCATTAAAAGAGATAAACAAAAATTCAAATATTGATGAAATCCGAAAATCATTTATCCTGATATCCGAAAATCTGATTAAATTATTCAAAGCCTTTGGTACAGGAAATAACAAAGCCTTTGTTCAATTTTGCCCTATGGCAAACCAAAACATAGGCGCATTTTGGTTGAGTACCGAAAAGCAAATTAAAAATCCATACTATGGCAACCTGATGCTCACATGCGGAGAAACCAGAGACACGCTTAAATAATTTTTTAAACCTTAAATATTAATATATGAAACTTAAACTAGTATTTGTAATTTTAACAGTCAGCGGAATGCTGGCATTTGCAGCATGCAACAATGCCCCTAAGACAGAACAAAAACAAACAGAACAAACGAAAAAAGCAGAATATACTTGCCCAATGCACCCTGAAATAGTGCAGGATAAACCCGGAAAGTGTCCAAAATGTGGTATGGATTTAATTGAGAAAAAAGATGAGGTGAAAAAATAGACTTTGTTGATATATATCAATGATTGTTTTCAGGTTTTTTTAATTAACTTCACATAATATTTAAAATTGATACAATTGTTCTATTAACAATTGGAGTTGAAATAAATATTTTTGTGATTATAATAATTAACAAAACTGGATAATATTTAATGTATTTCTATAAAACAGTAACAAATTTAATTTATTTATATAATTAAAAACTATATTCAATATGAAACATAAACTTCTCATTGCCATTTTTGTGTTGGTTACCAACATTAGTTTCTCTCAGACAAATGCTACAAATTTTAATTGTAATGATTGTACTGGTAACAATCACGATTTGTTTTCTGAACTTAATGCTGGTAAAGTAATTGTCCTTTGTTGGGTTATGCCCTGTTCTGCATGTATTAGCCCATCAAGAACAGCCTACGATGTTGTTCAGACTTTTGTCCCTTCAAATCCCGATCGTGTTTATTTTTATTTGGTGGACGATTTTGCCGATACCCCTTGCAATACTTTAACCAGTTGGGGTAACAACAATGGAATGCCAAATGCTGTTAAATTTTCTAATGCAATAATAAAAATGTCTGATTATGGTACAGCTGGAATGCCTAAAATTGTCATTGTGGGTGGTGTTAATCATAACGTTTATTATAATGAAAATAATGGAGCAAACACGGCTGGCATACAGCCTGCAATCAATCAGGCTTTAATAGAAGCAGGGATTAACGAGAA
This sequence comes from Marinifilum sp., assembly GCA_020718065.1. GTDB lineage: Bacteria > Bacteroidota > Bacteroidia > Bacteroidales > CG2-30-32-10 > CG2-30-32-10. The sequence goes on from DYDE01000009.1 coordinate 29,473, forward strand.
AAACACTTTAGTTTCTGATCTGAAAGTAATTCCTAATCCTGTTCAATCTAATGCAACGCTTTCTTATTCTTTAATTGAAACCAGCATTGTAAAAATTGATTTAATTGATGTTTTTGGTAAAACAATAAAGGTAATTTCGTCCGAAAATCAAGCTCCGGGAAAATATGAAACGACAATAAATTATGAAAATATAAGCAATGGTGTATATTTTTTAAGACTTATTACTGGGTATAGTTTTAGTGTAATTAAAGTTTATGTCTCTCATTAGGGTATTAATAAATCTAAAATTTCTTGTTATGCGTTTATTCTCTTTTTTCTTGTTGATTATTATTTTGCCTTCTCAAATATACTCGCAAGGCTGTTGTTCGGGTGGGAGTGGTAGTCCAATAGCTGGAGGAGCTTCACAAGGTGTTTTAAACTACAGACAAGTTGAACTTGGAGGCAACTATCAATACTTTAGTTCTGATAAATTCTTTACGAAAAATAAAGACACCACTAAATTATTTGATAATTTAAACAGTAATTATCTTTATTTAAGGGTTGCCTATGGCGTTACTAAAGATTTTACTATGTCTGTTGAATCTGGTTATTTTTTGAATAAAACTTTGGTGGCTCTCAACAAAACTGATATTACCAAATCTTCTGGTTTTGGAGATTTAATTTTTTTCCCAAGGTATGATGTTTATAATCATAAAACCGACTCTACAAAAACAGAATTCACAATTGGTCTTGGCTATAAAATCCCAATTGGTAAACACGATGATTCAACTGTAGTTTATACAGATCCAATGGGTAATACTTATTATTCAACTTCTCCGCCTACTGTGCAGCCAACTAATGGGTCGAACGATATAATTTTTTATACTTTCTTTTTCAGAGGATATCCCAAAAAAAATCTCAGATTTTTTGCAAATGCTTTGTATATTAAAAAAGGGTGGAACTCTTTAGGTCAAAAATTCGGTGATTATGCCAATGTTGGCTTATTTGCTAGTACGACTTTTTTTAGAAGAATTGGAGTTACTATACAAGCAAAGGGAGAATGGATAGACAAGTTACAGGCTGATAAAAATGTTGATATGTTGGCATTTTATAATATAGATATTAATTCTACTGGTGGAAGGAAGTTCTCTATTGTTCCTCAAATCAGTTTTACGCAAAAATTATTTACTGTTTATGCTCTATCAGAATTCCCATTATATCAATATTGGAATGGCACACAAGTAGGTTCACAATATTTATTCACATTTGGAATGTCTTATCGTTTTTCTATTTAAATATTTTATTAAACCAAAAAATTAGAAATTAATTACCTTTCTTTTATTTATTATCTGAATTTGGGATACTGACAAAAATTCACGGTTAAATTAATTTATCTATTTGTTAGAATTTTATTCTTTAACAAACTTAATTGTTTGATAATTCTGCTCTTTATATTCTATAAGCAAAATATAAATTCCCTGTTTTAAATAAGAAACATCTATTATCGGGTTAATGGATAATTTAAAATCGTTTTTATAAACCATTATGCCATTACAATCATATATCTTTAGGTTTTCGAAATCTATCTTATTTTTTAATGATAATTTATCTTTACATGGATTTGGACTTATTGTGCATAAATCTTCGTTTGCACCAATTTCATTTATTCCTCCATGTATATGATCATATTTTATAATGTAATAAATACTATTGTCGATATTGATATTATTCCATTCACCTGCTATGCCATAATTTGTTGTGCCAAAAGGCCAGCCTGTTAAGCCAATGGCAGCAGCATCCTGGTTGGATGCATAATCGTCTGGCTCTTTAACAATGCCGGAAGAAGCGCCACCCCAGTTGTTATATAAGCCATCCACCGGAGATCCATTGTTTGCTCCAGCTACTCCTTGTCCTGTCCAAAAATGAATTCCAAAATTATTATTGTCTCCATTCCACAACCATGTTCCCTCTATATTCTTATCAGTTGCCCCAATCCAAATATAAGAGGTTCCTCCTCCATCAGAAACTGGTTTATAGTCGTTTGGAATACCGGATGCAACGATTCCATTATATATCGCAATTTGCTCGGCCAGGCTTCCTATTTCAACTAAATATCCACCATTTTCAACTGCACACGCCGATGCCTCCGCCCAGGTTTTGGTTTCCTTAACAATTTGATAGGTCTTCCCAGAATAAACGAACGAATAAATGTTTGTATTATTATAACATTGAGAATAAACGCTACAGGTCAATAGTTGAAATAGAATTAAAACGCAGATACATATTTTCATACTTAGGTTTTTCATAAAGTCTCTTTTTTTTGACTATTATGTACTTTCATTTAAAACAAATATACGAAATCATTCTTTGCTTTCAAAGAATTTCAAGCAATATTTGTGTTAATAAGAAATTATTTTAAAATCCCAAATTGGAAGAGCAAGCTTAAATCTGTAATTTGTGAAAAAAATAGTAATCTCTGCATCTTGAGCATGTAGTATGTTGTTTTACCCTATCAATAAACCCTCCACGCGGATTTTTAAGCTTCCGTCTTTCATTTTTGTGATTGCGTTCACCAATCCGCTATGTCTCCATTGAAGCATACATCGGCGGGGTAAAAACCAATAACGCATTCCTAATTGAATTGGAACTTTACTTTCTTTTATCAAACCTTCGTATGCCTGTGAAACATAAAAACCTATGTCTTTGAAACCTTCACTTCTTGGTTTTAAAGGACCTGTAACGCACCAGTAAACAACACCGTTACGAGGGTCTGTATCAGTAACAACACCACAATGTGTAACAGGACATCCGCATGACATTCCCATTGGTCTTCCTACCAATATATCTCCTTTTTTAATATCCAGTTCTTTCACCAAGGCAGGATTATATAAGAGGATTGTTTCTTTTGGTCCTGGTTCGTTTTCGAAACAGTCTAATATAAAATCGAAATCACGTTTTAGATTGTCTTGCCATGCCATTTTTTCTCCTGAATTCGAACCGGTGCAACTTATGCAACCTATCTTGTTTTGCAGTTTTTCTGTTTTCCCATTCAGGTGAATACAGCGTTTAAGTTCGTCAGGATTTTTTTCTACAAAATCTGCAAAAAGCCCGCATGTTTTGAAACCACATACTCCGCAATCTAATTTTGGAAGCATTTCGTTGATTTCTTCTAATTTTGATATTACTTCACTCATATTTATATGTTTTTATTATTATTTATTTTTACAAAAAAAAACTTCATTCCTTTTAGGCTGAATACGCCATATTATTAACCAACCAATTGATAATTGATAATTGCAAATTGTTAATTGTTAGGAGAAGATAGGATTTAATTTACCAACTACTTGTTGCAATTTTTCAATAAATAATGTGATATCTTTTTCACTGTTGTATCTTCCAAAACTTATACGAATTGAACCACGCGCTTCAAATTGATTTAATCCAATAGCTTGCAAAACATGTGATGCCTGATTGTCTCCGTTTGACGAACATGCCGAACCAGATGAGACTGCTATTCCCATTTCATCGAGCAACAAAAGCAAACGAATACTTTCTCCCTCCATCCCACTGATACAAAAATTTATATTATGTGGCAAACGCATTTTTAAATCACCATTAAAATAAATTCCTTCAAAGTTTTCTGCAAGGTAAAATATCAACCTGTTTTGTAATTCTTTGATGCGCAGGTTTTCGCTTTCCATTTCAGCAAAACACAAGGCTACCGCCTTTGTAAAACCAACTATTCCGGCAATGTTTTCTGTAGAAGAACGCATACCAAATTCCTGACCACCCCCATGCAACAAAGGCACGATATTGGTATTCTTTTTTACGACTAAAGCTCCAATACCTTTAGGACCGTAAATCTTATGGGAATTAATTGTTAATAGGTCAATGTTTTGTATATCAATAGGTATTTTCCCAAACGATTGGCAAGCATCCGAATGGAAATATACATCTTTTTCCTTGCATATTTTACCTATTTCCGATATGGGCTGGATGGTTCCAATTTCATTGTTGACATGCATCACTGAGACAAGTATTGTTTTGCGGTTTATTGCCCGTTTCAGGAAATCCAGATCAACAAAACCATCTTTACTAATTGGCAAATAGGTAACATAAAAACCTTGACCTTCCAGCCACTTACATGTATTTAAAACACAATCGTGTTCGAAAGAGGAAATAATAATATGGTTTCCTTTAGAACGATTTGCAAATGCAATGCCTTTAATAGCAAAATTGTTGGCTTCTGTGCCACTGGATGTGAAAACAATTTCTTCTGGTTCGCATTTCAAATAATGTGCAATTTGACTTCTTGATTCAGCGATTTGCTCCTTTGCACTTGTTCCAAATTGATGTAAACTAGATGCATTGCCATAATTACTTATTAAATAGGGCATCATTGTATCAAGCACCCGTTTGTCAATACAAGTAGTAGCAGCGTTATCTAAGTAAATTTTGTTTTCCATTTTAAATTGTTGAATTTTCAAATTTCAGTATTCTTCTTATTCTCCAATGTAAAACAACTCCTGATCCATAGTACGTAAAACCCCAAAATGGTTCTTTGCACCTATTTCTTTTTTACCCACACAAATGGTGCAAGTACCTACAGGAGGATTTCCTCGTAAAAACATCGGAATTTCAATTTCGTTGGATTTTTCAATTTTCTTTACGATTGGGTCAATTCCAATTCCATAAAGCGCATTGCTTTCCACAATACTAATATCTTTTGCAGCTTCTAATACCCTGTATCTAAATACTTCCCTTTCTGCTTGTGATATTAGGTCAATTTTTGTAATTACTGCAATATCAGCCAATGTTAACATAGGACCAATTTTTCGGGGTAAGTTCATTCCACTGGTTGCCTCTAAAACCACTACCCCAAGCGAATTTTCTATGTATGGAGAACAACGCAAACAAAGACCTGCGGTTTCTACAAACAAATAATCACTTCCATTTTTTTCTGCCCATTCTACAACTTCATCTAATACAACAACATTACAATGATCAGGACAAAGTTCACCTGAATATATTTTTTTGGTGGGGATTCCAAATTCTTTGTTGATATTTTCATCCTCATCCGCATATAAAACATCAATTTTAACAAAAGATGGCTTATAATCTTTTTTTAACATCCTGCGGATTACCTGACGAATAACAGTTGTTTTGCCGCATGTGGGCGGACCTGCGAATATTACTAGTTTCATATTATTTTATACTTTTAATGTTTTAATACTTTCATTTAATATAACTTCAGAAATAACCTCACCAGCACGTATCAAACTACGAAAATGAAGTACAACATCATCTATTTTTTTTAGTTCTCCTGCTGCCAATCTTTCCTCCTGATTGGTACTTATCAGTTTTTGCATTGAACCTGCTTTAATAACAATTCTGAAATCAGACAATAAGGCAATCCTTGGATCGTGTGTAACAAAAACAAATATCTTCTTGTAATTTTTCAATAATTCAAGGGCTTTGGTTCGGTTGATCCCTGCATTTTCTATTTCATCGAGTAGGATTATTGGAGAATTTCCAATAATTACTGCATCAGCAATTAACAAAGAACGGGTTTGTCCTCCCGAAAGTTCTGTCATAGCAGTTTCACGAATAATTGCTTCACCTGTTAACTGGTTTGCAAAATCTAAGGTCTCTGCTATTATTAGCTCAATATCATCTGCACCACGTACTGTTGCATGTATTTTCAAAAACTCACCCACTGGTAAGTCTGAAAGAAAGTTGGTGTGTTGCGAGATAAGTGCAATGGGATGTTTTTTAGGATCGAAGGAGAAATCTTCAGGGATTGGTTGATCGTTTATCAGAATAACACGTCTTGAGGGAGTATTGTTATTTGCAAACAATTCAATATCGTTTATTAAGGTTGTTTTTCCGCAACCTGTTGGTCCGACAATACTAATAATGTCGCCCATCTTTAATTCAAAACGGTCCACTTTTTCTTTTTCACCGTCTTTACCATAACCACCAATGATGGTAATTTTTTCTATTTCCATTTTTTTATAATTATTTAAGCAGCAAAATTAGACCTACATATTCACAATTTCAATATAATACAGTTCGTATATAATATATTTATAGATGAAACTAATTACTTTAAAAAGTGAAAAAGTGCATTTTTTATATACAATAAAAACATATATTTTTACAAAATCAAAATTCCGCTATATGGAAACAAAACAAATTGAAATAAAGGAAGATTGTTTGGATTGTCTTTTTAAAACTACTTGTAATCAAACTATAAGTCAGGATGATTTCAATTTCTTGTTCCAAAGCACCATTCAACAGACATACAAACAAGGAGAAGTAATATTAAAACAGGGTATGAAAGCCAACCACCTGGTTTATATGCTGAATGGCATTGTAAAATTTAACTATCAGGATGAGAATAAAAAAAACCTTATTTTAACAATATCCAAAGCCCCAACACTATTAGGATTAGCAAACATTCTTAATGAAGATGTAAATATCTTTTCAATTATTGCATTAGAAGAATGCAGGGGTTGTCTGATAGACCTGAATAAATTAAAACTGCTGGCTTTGAATAATCGTATGTTTATGCTCAATATACTGAAGATGTCAACTGGAATGTTTCGTTCTTCCATCTTTAATTTTATCAGTCTTGCTCATAAACAGGTGAATGGTAGAATTGCAGATATTTTGATCAACTTATCTAAAACTATATACGAAAATAATTCTTTTGTATTAACACTCTCAAGACAGGAATTAGCAGAGTTTGCCGGTTGTTCAAAAGAAAACGTCATTCATACATTACGCAATTTCGATTCTGATGGGATTATCAAAGTCAGCGGAAAAAAAATCGAAATTATTGATATTGAAAGGTTGCATAAGATCAGCAAATCGGGATAAATAGAAATCTGCTTGATTATATATACATTATCTAGTTTCCCTCTACAAGATATTTTTTTAGGGTCTCTGTTTTTGGGTTATTGAAAAGTTCATCAGGTGGTCCTTGTTCAATTATATCTCCATAGTACATGAAAACAACATGATCTGCTAGGCGAACTGCCTGTCGCAATATATGGGTAACCAAAATAATGGTATAATGTTTTTTCAGCTCAACAAACAGGTTTTCAATAATTTTACTGGAAATAGGATCTAAAGCTGAAGTGGGCTCATCAGCAAGGATTATTCTGGGTTTTACTGCCAGTCCTCTTGCCAGACATAACCGCTGCTGCTGTCCTATGGAAAGTTTTGTAGCAGGGGAGTGCAAACGATCTTTCACTTCTTCCCAAAGCCCTACTTCTTTGAGATTTTTTTCAACGCTATAATGTAATAGCTTTTTATCTCTTATACCTTTAAGCTTTACGCCATAGGCTACATTCTTATAAATAGACATGGGCAAAAGATAAGGCCTTTGTGAAAGCAACCCCATTTTTTGCCTGATCGAAGGAATGTCTTTCTTTGTATTCAGAATATCGTCCTGTTCAATAAATATGTTTCCACTTACCTTAAGTTCCTTATACAGATCAGTAAGTTTATTCATACATTTTAGTAATGTAGTTTTTCCGCAACCCGAAGGTCCCAGCAAAACTGTAATTTTATTCCGTGGTATTTCTAGGTTTATATCTTTTAAAATATGGTTCTTCTCGGCATAAACATTTAAGTTTTGTATCCTAAGTATTGGAAAGCTTTCTATGCCTGAATTCAAATTTAAAAAATTGTTTTCTGCGCTGTCAACTATATTTTGGATTTCCATATTCCCTTTATTTAATAATAGTTTTAAGATATCTTTTAGAAATTATTCTTGCAGTGATGCTGATTATTAATATTAAAATCGTCAGTACTGCTGCAGCTGCAAAAGCTCTTTCTCTCACTTCTGGTATAGGAGAACCTAACTGAAAAAAAATTGCCAAAGGCAAGGTTGCTGCTGGTTCGTCTAAATTCGTCGGGATCAGATCGGTATATCCTGCAGTAAAAAGTACAGATGCAGCATCTCCAATACCTCTTCCAAAGGACAACAAAATAGCAGTCACAAATCCAGAGAATCCTTGTTTGAAAAGTATTTTAAAAGCTGTTTCAGTTTTTGTTGACCCCAGAGCAAAGGAAGCTTCATGCAATCCTTTTGGAATAGTCTGTAAAACCTCGTCAAATGTTCTTGTCATTATTGGGGTAACCAACAATGCAACAGTAATTATTCCTGCCAGAAGAGAAGCGTTCATTCCCATCAGCAACATTAAGGTAAATCCAAATGCACCATAAACTATAGATGGAATTCCCCAAAGTGAATCAAGTAAATATCGGATGGTATTCTGAGTTCGTTTGTATCTTACCAGGTGAACATTAATAAACAAGGCTGCAGGAGTTCCAATCATAATGGCAATAAATGTTGCTCCAAGTGCAATATACAGAGATCCTACTATTGCATTCAAAAAACCACCTTCTCCTCCAAAATAATATCCTCCCTTTGGCGTTTGACTTATCATTTCAAACGATAAGGCATTAAATCCTTTCACAAAAATAATACCTATTATGAATAATAATATTCCTATCAGTGAATATGCGCAAAAACCAGAGATCAGCTTAAACACAATTTCTGAAATTTGTTTTCTTTTGTTCATTTGATCTGTGTTTTATAAATCAGATATCTGAATACAATATTTATTAATAGTATAACAACCAGCAGCAGCAGCGCTGCAAACATGAGAGCAGAATCGTACTTTGGTATAGAAAGCATTTCCCCGTAATTATTCGCAATCAATGCAGGTAAGGGGTATCCTCCTTTAAATGGATTATGGCTTATCTTCAGAACATTTCCAACAACCATCATCACGGCTATGGTCTCTCCAAAAGCTTTTGCTATTCCCAAACCAAATGCTGATATCACTCCTGGTATACTTCTTTTAACTACAACATGTTTAATCGACTCCCAGGATGTAGCTCCTAAAGAAAGGGAGGCTTCCTTAATACCTATTGGTACGGTATTAAATACTTCTATCATAATATTCAACATATAGGGTATGGACATAATTGAAAGAACGATTCCTCCTGCAAGTATGCAATACCCCGATGTACTCACATCAAATATTGGAGCAAGGTATTTTGAGATAAATGGAACTACTACCAATATACCAAATACGCCATATATTACCGATGGAAGTCCGGCCAATATATCCACAATAGGCATAAAAATATTCACTATCCTTTTTGATGCATACTGGGTAAGATAAATAGCTGCAAAAACACAAACAGGTGCTGAAAGCAGAAAAGAAATCATTGTTACATACAGCGATCCATATATAAAAGGCCAAAATCCAAATTTTCCCTGGCTTGGCAGCCATTCAGAAGAAGTTACAAGACTTCCTGCTGATTGATATTCTAATAATGGGATGGATTTTATATACAATCCAATACCTATTATTAGTGGTAAAGCAAGGATGGTAGCTAAAGAAGCCACCATCCACACATTATTTGTTTTATCTACTGCTATCCGTCTAAATATCATTATTACTTCAATTTCTCCAGGTATCCATCAATTTTGCTTTGATTGATAGGAACATAACCTGCTTCTTTTATGAATTTTTGACCGTCTGTAAGGGTCCATTTAATAAAATCAATAACCGATTCCTTTGCAGGTTTTCCTTTTGATACAAAGTACAGTTCCCTAGCTGGTGGTGAAGGATATATACCATCTGCTATTGATTTTAAAACCTGTTCAAAGGTACCATAGAAGTTTTCGTTTTCATCTATTTTCCCATTTTCATTGATATCAATAGGAATTACCTCTATGCCCTGTCTCTTTTTACCAGTTTTAATATCATATACATAATTTGCATTGTTATAGGCTATCCCAAGAGGATCCTGCAACACTGTTTCTGCCAAACCGGGGTCTCCATAAATGCCAGTGCCTTGAAGATTCTCCTGTTTGCCTCCCATATATTTTGCCCATGTTTCGGCAGCTCCACATGCATCAGATCGCGTATAGACCACCATCTCATTTTTCTTTTTTGAATTGAAAATTGTTCCCCAATCTTTTATGGTTCCATCAATAAATATGGCCTTGAATTGTTTTTTTGTTAATCCATGAACCTTTATACTATCCAGATATGGATTTTTATCACTTATTGTCGGCAATACCGCATCAATGGTTAATCCTACCCACCAAACACCTTTATTTTTTTCCTCATCTGAAATCTCTCTTGAAAACATCCCCAGGTCAACTGTTCCTGCCAAAGCATCTGCCATGCCTTTTCCTGCTCCACCTCCCGAAATATTAAACCTGATCTCAGGATGTAATTTTTTATACTCATCTGCCCATTTTACAGCCAGAGGATAAAGGGCAAACGCTCCGGAAAGACTAATCGTTTGGTCTTTCTTTTTCTTTGATACACATCCGTACATCAATACCAATGCTGCTATAAGGATTATTGTGATTTTTGTTTTCATATAAATAATTTTAATTATAATTTTTTCATAATGATAAAACGAATATCAATATTATTTCTGTTTAAATAGTGTTGGTGTAAGGGTTAATTGCATATAATAAAACTGTGGTGATTTGGGGTTTTTAACTCCCTGAAGTGTTTTTAATGATTCTGTGGGTAATGTGGCTATATATCCGATTTCAAGACTGCCCCATCCCATAAACTTATATTTCAAAACCAGGTTATTTTCATACCCAAGTTTTGCATCAGTTGGTGTTTTGGTGTTTGTTTGATTCAACTGAAAATAATGTAAGATATTCCTGACTTCAATTGATTTTGTGAGTTTGTAATCCAAATAACCGTAATAATCATATATTCCGCCTTCTTTGGTGTCTGTTCCAAATTTGGAATAATAGTCATTGAAACCAAAAAAGGTATGGCGGGAGCGGTACAACGGGTCGAACAGATTATCGGTGGTTAAATCGGCACCTGTTTTGCTATTTCCGGATAAACAACTTACACCTACGCCAATGGTGAATTTGCTTATTTTATAATTCACTTCCGCATCAGCCATATAGGCACTCACCTTCTTATTGCTAATGTTTCTGCCATATTGGTAATAAAAATCCCCCCATATTCCAAGGTTCTTTCCTCCATAAGTTAAAAAGGTACCAGTGGTATGCCGGAATGAAATCACATTGGTAGTATCAGTATGAGTCTGCCCGCTTGCAAGTTGAATAAAAGATATTTTGAAATTTTCACTTATTCTTTTCTGTATCCACAGAAAATCAAGGGTCTTATACCTGTCGTTCTTGTATAAATTATCTTTAGATGCCTGTACCAGGGAATTCCATGATGCTCCGATATTTAATTTCCACCCTGCTGTGTCGAATTTATAAACCAGCGCATCTGTTGTTATACCGTTTTGATTCCAGTTGGCATTTGAGAGTATACTTTGATTATCATAAACCAGTTCCTGCCGGCCGATCGATAAACTTGAAGTTTTACATAATTTTATTTCTGCATAAGCTTCATATACGTCCAAAGCTGCATCATCACCATTAGAACCAGAGAGAGAGGCGTTTTTTTCGTCTCCCCAAATTCTTACATCCTGGGGTACAAACTTCACCTTTATCTTATCAGCCACATAGATAAATGCCAGCCTTGTTCTTTGAGACATAAATGCAGCACCCTGAGCAGTATCCGGCAACATTTTCTGATACCCATCCCTATATTCAAAACGGTTTCTGATTTGCGATTCTATATTAAATTGAGCTTGAACACCTGTATTTAATAAAAGTGTAACAAAAAATAAAATAATGACAATAAAATTTCTTTTCATAAAAATTTGATTTTTAAAGTATGGCGACAAAATTAGAACTATTATACCCATAATTATTTGTTATTAAGTTCGTATATTTTAGTTTTATTTATATTAAATTATAATAAAAAAAGTGAAATATTTCACTTTTTGATTATAAAACATATTTTAATTCCGACTTTGGTCTATGAACAAAAAACCTCAAGCTCAAATATCACACTGGAATATATAAATATTTTAACTGAATAAAGAGCAAAAATGGTCAACCTTATTTAAGCATTGTCAAATCGTAAATCGTAAATCCAAAATCGTAAATAAACATGTAAACACCTCCGGAGGACATGCAAAAGCTTCCGGGAGACATGTAAACTCATCTGGAGGACATGTAAAACCATTCCATGCACATGTAACATCATCCGGAGGACATGTAACATCATTCGGAAGACATGTAACATCATCCGGAGGACATGTAACATCATTCGGAGGACATGTAATACCCTCACATGCACATGTAAAACCTTCCGATGGACATGTAATCATCTCCGGAGGACATGTAAAACCTTCCGATGGACATGTAAACTCATCCGGAGGACATGTAAAACCATCCGGAGGACATGTAATAACATCACATGCACATGTAATACCTTCCGATGGGCATGTAATCATCTCCGGAGGGCATGCAAAACCTTCCGACGGATATGCAAACTCATCCGGAGGGCATGCAAACATCTCCGGAGGGCATGCAAAACTTTCCGGAGGGCATGCAAACTTTTCCGGAGGGCATGTAAAACCTTCCGAAGGGCATGCAAACTCATCCGGAGGGCATGCAAAACTTTCCGGAGGACATGTAAGTTCATCCACACCCCTCCGGAACCTATTAACCCTCAAAACATAAAATTAAAATCAATTCCCTTTCCCGTCAATTGCTCATTCTTTACTTTTCATCACTCTAAACACAAAGAACAATAGAACAAAAACCATTTAACCAAAGTTCCAAAAACGCGAAAAATAGCAGTTACATATTTAAACACACATGTTGCTACATCTAGTTAAAGCAATTTATATAATTCAACATCGTTTAATCAATGAATTCCTCGAGGCTCTGCCTCGGGGTGTGCATCAGCAATTTGTTGTTGTTATTTCTTTGCCACAGATTTCACAAATTATCACAGAACTATCTGCGTGAATCTGTGCAATCTGTGGCTAATATTACCCAGATACCTCAGGGTTATTCAATATTCATTTTACAAATCAAACCTCTTATTTTTAAATACCTGGATTAACATAAATTAAATAAATCTATTTCTATAAATCAAAACAAATACTACAAATGCTTGATTTATACTATCAATAAATATTATAATGAATAATATGTTTTCTCTAAACCGGTTTAGAATATTTGTTATTTTTGTAAAAATTTACAAAATGCTCAATAAAACAATTGCTATATTCTTTATTCTATTCAGCTTTTTTAGTAAAAACCTCATTGCGGGCAATGAAGACACAATAAAAGTTCGCTCTCACTATAAAGAACATTGGTCTTGGTACGGTTCTATAGATAAATGGACTGTTTTCCCGGATACAAACCAGCGTTACAGGAAAATACTATTGAAATACACCCTTGGTTGTCCCACAGGTGGTTGCAGCGATTGGGATTATACTACACAAATATTTGCATCGAAGAAAACCGGTTTGATAGACTCTCAATTGGTTAGATATCCCAGTTTTACCATCAACGGACAAACACCCGATACTGCTTATTTCAACACACACATAACTTATACTTATTTCTTCAATACCACTACCCATACTACCGATTCTACAGCCAACCCTACATTACCTGTTATAGTACATGGAGACAGCATTCATCCGGCAGATACTACACAAACTTTTATTGCTTACAAAGGAAATTATTATAATAGAATTTATAGCGTTACAGGTCAAATTACAGATTCAATATATGTTGGCGCAGACTCTACCTGGTATATGCGTTATTATAATCGCTATAATCATTTCCCTCAAATGAATAAGATTGAAATTGCCCGAATGATGACTCCTTATGGAGGTAATTACAATGCAAACTGGTCCAATATTTATTATTTTGATATTACCGATTATGCAAAAATGCTAAACGACAGTGTGTTGATATATGCATTTTATTCAGGCTGGAGCGATGGTTATACAGTTACACTCGATTTTGAAATGATTCAGGGAACTCCCCCACGTGACGTGCTGAAAGTAGAGAAATTATGGGATGGCTATTTCTATTATGGAAAACCTAACTCAATAGAAAACTACCTTGTTTCTAAAAATGTAACAATCCCTTCTAATGCGATCAACTCAATGGTTCGTATTTATCCTTCTGGTCATGGTTACGACAATAGTGAATGTTCAGAATTTTGTTCTAAAAAATATTATTTAAAAGTAAATGGAATACAGCGTTTCGAACAATTAATATGGAGAAACGATTGTGGGTTAAATCCACTTTGGGCTCAGCCTGGAACCTGGATTTACGATCGTGCAGGTTGGTGCCCGGGTACAAAAACGATTTCTTATGACCATGAAATAACACCTTTTGTTATACCAGGAACGCTCGATTCAATTAATATGGATATGGAACCTTATGTATCAGTTGGCGGAGATGCTGGCTACCAAATTACGGGCACATTGTTTACTTATACTGCTCCTAACTTCATAAATGATGCTACATTGGAGGATATAATTAACCCAAATAACAGATTCGATTTAAACAGATTAAATCCAATATGCGAAGAACCAAAAGTAATTATTAAAAACAACGGTTCTGACCCTTTAACATCTTTAAGAATTAAATATGGCTGTGTGGGAAATACTTTGTCAACTTATAATTGGACTGGAAATTTAAATTTTCTTCAATCCCAGGAAGTTGTTTTACCTAATACTCAGGCTTATTCTTTTTGGAATGGCAACCGCTTTATTGCCTATGTGGAAAATCCAAATGGAACCAACGATCAACAACCTTATAACGATACTTTATATTCCAGGTTCAATTTACCTCCTACTTACGGAAATAAAATGTGTATTGTGATAAAAACGAACAACCTACCACAGGAGAATTCCTGGTACATATTCAATCAGGCAGGTGATACAATACTAAATAGAAGTCAATTAATTGCAAACAGATATTATAGAGATACATTAAATTTAGCTCCGGGTTGTTATCAGTTCGAAATTAATGACCTGGGTTGCGATGGTTTAAGTTGGTGGGCTAATCCCGGGCAAGGTACAGGCACTATTGCTTTTGCCAAAGTTGCTCCTGAAGTTGGTGTAATCAAATCTTTTAATGCTGATTTTGGTTGTAAAATAATTCATAACTTTAATATTATTGATAATACAAGTATTAATGATTCTAAGACAAACAACAATGTCATTGTTTTTCCAAACCCATCTAATGGGATTTTCTCTGTAATTGTTAGTTCTGGGAAAACAGAAAATGCAGATATCAATGTTTGTGATGTTCTGGGTAAAATAATATATTCAAAAAAAATAATTATTGAAGATAATATAAGCTTTAATTTATCTTTGACAGGAGAAAAATCAGGATTGTATATTATGAAAATTAAAACAGCAACCTATAATTTCACTAAGCAAATAATTATAAATTAAATGATAATTTTTAATGAAGGAAAAGAAAAATTCAATTAATGATATTGCAAATAGTCTTGGCGTTTCAAAAACATTGGTCTCTATGGTAATTAACAATCGTGGAGATGAATACGGCATCAGCAAAATTACCCAGAAAAAAGTTTGGAAAAAGGTA
The DNA here is from genome assembly GCA_020718065.1 of Marinifilum sp. Taxonomy (GTDB): domain Bacteria; phylum Bacteroidota; class Bacteroidia; order Bacteroidales; family CG2-30-32-10; genus CG2-30-32-10. The sequence continues at coordinate 44,969 of DYDE01000009.1, forward strand.
AAGGAAGTTGATTATAAACCCAATTTGATGGCAAGAAGTTTGAGATTAGGCAAATCAAACACCATTGGTTTAATTGTTTCAGATATATCTAATTCATTCTATTCCAAAATAGCAAGAAATATTGAACGATATGCTGAAGCCAAAGGTTATAATCTGATTATATGCAGCACCGACGAAGATATTCCCCGTGAGATCCGCCTGATAAATATGTTAAAAGACAGGCAGGTTGACGGAATTATAATCTCTTCTTCTCAAAAAGATTCTGCAGAATTCGATTTACTTATAAAAGATAAATACCCTTTTGTTTTAATTGACCGGTATATTCCAGGCTTAGAAACAAATTATGTTGGAGTAGATAACATTAAAGGAACCTACGATGCATTGATGCATTTAATAAAACAGGGATATGATAAAATAGCTGTATTTGCAATTACTCCTACATACATTACTCCGATCAATGACAGAATTGTAGGATATATGAAAGCCTTAATGGATTCAGGATTAAATTACAATAAAAACTTATTAAAAGAAATACCTTATAACAATATAAAACATGCAGTAAAAGATGAATTAAAGAAATTACTTTTACCAAAAAACAAGATCAACGCTATTTTTGCGATAAACAATAGCATTGCTATCTCATGCATAGAATATTTCAATGAAATGCATATTAAAATACCAGAAGATGTTGCTTTACTTAGTTTTGATGATATCGACCTTTTTAAATTAACTATTCCTACAATCACTTCAGTACAACAACCCATTGAAGAAATTTGCAAACAAGCTATTGATATTTTGGAAAATCAAATTAATAAGAATAACAGTAATTCTAAATATAAAATGCAAAAAATTATCTTACCAACAAACTTAAAAATTAGAAGATCGACGATTGTATAAATTAAGATCGAGAAACAATTCCGAAACCCAAAGTAGGAAGACCAAAGATGTTGATAAACAGCAAAAAAGAAATAATAATTTTCAAAATAGGATAAACAATTAAATACAATTAAAATGGAGAAAGAAATAAAAATGAAAAAGAGCGATCAATCAGCAATGTTTGTGCTAACTACATTGTTCTTTATGTGGGGATTTATCACGGTTTTAAACGATATACTTATTCCATATCTTAAAGAAGTATTTGCACTCAGCTTTTTTCAGGCTAATTTAGTTCAGTTCGCATTTTTTGGGGCATACTTTATTGGTTCAGTTATTTATTTTTTATTATCAGTTACTACAGGAGATCCTATAGCCAAAATAGGTTATAAAAACGGAATAATCATAGGACTTGCGTTATCTGCATTGGCATGCCTGTTGTTTTACCCTGCAGCAAACACTTTTCATTCCTTTGGTGTATTTCTTGGAGCATTATTTCTTTTAGGTTTAGGTTTTACCATATTACAAATTGCAGCAAATCCTTATGTTGCAATTCTAGGCTCCCCCGAAACCGCTTCAAGCAGATTAAATTTATCTCAGGCATTCAATTCACTTGGAACAACACTTGCTCCTGTTTTAGGCGGTTATTTTATCTTTGAAATATTTTTAACTTCTAATACCGTAGGTGCTTCAGCAGTTAAAATACCTTACCTTATTCTTGCCTTTGTATTGATCTTATTAATGGTATTAATTTTTTTCGCCAAATTACCCAAGTTTACCAGCGAAGAAGTTATTGAAAAAAATGCAGGCGCACTTAAGTTTCCCAATTTAACCTATGGAATTTTTGCAATATTTTTTTATGTTGGTGCAGAAGTTGCAATTGGAAGTAATCTGGTTGCTTATATTGGTCAACCTGAAATTCTGGGAATTAAAGCGTCAGAAGCCAGCAGTTATCTTGCGTATTATTGGGGAGGTGCAATGATTGGTCGTTTTCTTGGTGCTATATCTTTAAGCAGTTTTAAAGTTTTAAAAAAATATATTACCATGTTTTTGATGGCTGTTTTAACATTTATACTAATTTATTTTATCACTTATTACAGAACAGGATTGAAGTTCGAACAAGTTTGGTATTATATAATATTTATTATTTTAAATTACTTCGTATTTATATTAGGCAGATCAGTTCCATCGAAAACACTCGCTTTGTTTTCTTTCTTTGCTGTTGCTCTTTTGGTAACAGCAGTGTTTACTGAAGGCCAGGTATCTTTATGGTGTATGTTGTCCATAGGATTGTTTAACTCAATTATGTGGTCGAATATATTTACACTAGCTATAGCTGGTTTAGGAAAACATACTTCTCAGGGTTCATCCCTTTTAGTAATGATGATTTTGGGAGGAGCATTGTTGCCACCTCTTCAAGGATTGTTTGCTGATTATTACGGAATTCAATTATCATTTCTTGTTCCTGTATTATCTTATGTTTACCTTGCATTCTATGGTTTAAAAGGATACAAACCTAAAACTACAAGCATTTCTTAAAATATAATTTAACAAATATGGACAATAAATTAGTTGTAGGTATTGATATTGGTGGAACAATAACTAAAGTTGGAGTTATTGATGTTTTAGGAAATTGTTTATCGAAAGCGACAATTAACACAAATAAATATTCTGAAGTTGATGATTTTATCAGAGCTTTAAGTCATTTAATATATAAGTTGTTTTCCGAACTCAATATGGGTAAAAATTTAAAGGGTATTGGTATAGGTGCTCCCAATGGAAATTTTTTTAAAGGCACAATAGAATATCCTCCCAATTTGAATTGGAAAGGCATTACACATTTTGTTGATTTGATGAAAGCTCATTTCGATGTTCCAATTGTTCTTACAAATGACGCCAATGCTGCAGCAATGGGTGAAATGATATATGGAGCAGCAAAAGGAGTAAAAGATTTTATTGTAATAACACTGGGAACAGGTTTAGGAAGTGGTATTGTTGTTAATGGTGAATTGGTATATGGACACGATGGGTTTGCTGGCGAAATTGGACATACAATAATCGTTATCAATGGCAGAGAATGTGGTTGTGGCAGAAAAGGCTGTTTGGAAACATACTGTTCAGCCACCGGAATTACAAATACTTATAAGGAATTATTAAATAAAAACAAAATTGTTCCTTTAATCGAAGATTCACTTATAGATGCAAAATATATAAATAAATTAGCAAAAGAAGGAAATGCAATTGCAATAGAAGCTTTTAATTATACAGGAGAAATGCTGGGTATTGCATTGGCAAATAGTGTTGCATATACCAGTCCTGAAGCAATTTATCTATTTGGAGGATTGGCAAAAGCAAAGGAATTATTATTTCAACCAACCATTGCCAGTTACAATAAAAATGTATTAAATATATTTAAAGGCAAAACAAAAATTCTTCCTTCAGGTTTAAATGAAGGAGATGCTGCCATATTGGGGGCTGCTTCATTAATTGGAAAGTACAATTAAATTGAGTTCTTTCACTTTTATATAATCAAACTCAATAACAATTTAATATTGCTAAATATCTTAATATTTTTAATAAAAGCAAAGTATTTGTTTTTTTATTCAATTATTTCTACTTTATCTGCAATAATGCAAATAACAGAGATGTAGCTCTTGCCTGATTGTAATAATTTCAAGTTCAATCTATCAATATCTTTTTGGGATATTGAATCACTTTTCCCAGATTTAATAAGGTTATTTACCCAAATCGAATCTTTACATGGAGTATTATCAATGTGGCATAATAATGTCTTATTATTTTCCATTTGCTCAATATATTCTTTTTCAATACGATATTCCTTAACAATTCCCTGAACTTTTATTCTTTTTTTAAAGAATTCCTTATTAAAACTGCTAAGCGAATCTTTTGAAACAATCTTTATTATGGCTCCACTTTGGGTTTTTAATTTCATCTTGCGTCCGTCAACACCGCAAATATGAATAATTATCCCCTCTGTTTCTACTTTTCCCCCCTTATATTTATCAATATTTGTAACAATGCTATCAGCATCTACTTTTATTATTTCATTATCAATACCTATATTGCTGCATAAGATAATAATAGTAACTAATAATGCAATTGTAAGCGTAATATATTTCATAAATAGTTGTTTTTATAGGTTATCATTCATTATAAAAAATTACAATAGTGTATGTATCACTAAACACATACAATCAAAAGAATCATGAAAATATAATATTTTCTAATCAAAAAAACTAGGCACACCTTTTCTGCCACCCTTTTTCTTTGACCCTGTATTAGGAATAAAGATAAGAGATAGTTCAAAGCCTCCTCTGCTTTTTGTTATTTTTGAAATGTTGGAAATACTAAGATCGTATGAAAAATTTAATTCAAAATAATTGTAATTAAACCTTGCCGCTAAGATAATTGCATCTTCATATCTATAATAACCACCTAATGAGAATACTGTTGCTGGTGATGAACCTGAATAAAATGATTTTCCACTTTCTGTATATCTAATCATTAATCCTCCCAAAATTTGTTGATCTATACCCTGACGAATATATGAAAATGCAGGCTCGTAAGAGAACATTGATTTATTGACAAAAATTTCAGTTCTATTATGGATAACTATTTTTCTATACAAACCCTCTTGAGATGTGCCAATAAACTTAGATTTAGGACTACTTAAATGAAATAATGCAACTCCAGTTGTAGAACGAAAATAATCATTTGGTCTAAAACTCCAGGACAAACCTGCACTATAATCTAAGTAGGAATAGTTTGTATTATAATTTATTTCATTTGAAGGATTTTGCGTATTGTATGAATTATTTATGTATTGATTATCCCATTTGGCTTTAAAAAAATCAAAACTTCGATTTACATAACCAGCTTGAATACCAAATAGAAATAAGTTTTCTTTTGATATCAATTTGGAATAAGCAAAAGAGAGAGAAACTTGAGTTAATCCTAATTCTACATCTCCTGATTTATCACTCAAAAAAACCAAACCTATTCCCATTCTGTCTTCTTTTTGCTTTTTTAAGAATTGCACATCATAAAATGCTGAAGTTGTTGTATAAGGTGTAGTTATACTTTTCCATTGAGATCTATAACTCACACCTAATCTATGAACACCATTAAAAAACCCAGTATTTGATGGATTTTGTGATAAAGGATTTTTATTAACCTGCGAAAAATTAACATCTTGTGCATAAACTGCAATTAGGTTTAATAAAAATATGAATATAAGTAAAAAAATATTTCTCATAATAATTCTTTTATTTAACTAATGTAACATTTCCTTTTTTCTCTATAATTTTACCATCGTAGGTTTTTACTTTAATATAATAAATAAATGTGGCAGGATTGAGTTCTTTTCCATTAAACTTTCCATCCCATCCATTTTCTTGGGAGGTAGTAGAAAAAACTTCCTTTCCCCATCTATCATATACTATGAATTGTAATTCTTTAATCCCCTTGCCCCTAACATATAAAACATCATTTAGTTGGTCGTTATTAGGTGAAAAAATATTAGGTACAAAAAAAGTAGTTTCAAAATCAAAAATAGAAACTTTAACAGAATCAACACATTTACATCCATTGGCATCAGTAATTTCAACATAATATTCTGTAGTAGTCAAAGGGGTGGCATATGGTGCTTCTATATGAGGATCTGAAAGGGTATTATTTGGAGACCAATTAAATTGATATGGTGGAAGTCCCCCACTAAATATAGTATTTAAAACAATTCCTTCTGAAACTCCAATTTCTATTGAATTACCTGCTTCTATAGTTGGGTTTGGATTAACATTAATTGTAATTTGCTTAGTTGCTGGATTATTTGTATAACATATATCAGTAGTTCCGTATATACAACTAACAATAGCATTACTTGATAAAGTATCTACATTAAATGTATTTTGATTTAAACCAATATCAATATTATTAATCTTCCATTGATAAGTTACCCCATTTGCCGGTAACCCTATTATTTCAGCAGTAAATTGTATGTTTGTATTTTTACATACAGTAGTTCCTGGAGATGTTATTATTTGGAAATCTAAAGGAACTATATCTTTAACATTCATTACGATTTGGGTAGACGAAGCTGGATTATTGGATACGCATGAGCTGGGAGAAGAATAGACACAATATACCACATCCCCATCTAATAAATTATTGAAAGAAATTGACGGTTGATTAGACCCAACATTAATATTATTTAATTTCCATTGATATGTGGCATTATTACCACCATTTGTTCCAATGGCATTAAATGTAACAAGAGTCCCTGCACATATAACATTACCTGGTGATGCATTTATTGTTACTTCCAAAGGAAGTATCTCTGTAATTGACATTTGAATAATATTTGATGTTGCAGGATTATTAGTAATACAAGTACTCGAAGAAGTTAAAACGCATTTAACATTAGCTCCATTTGATAATGTATCGACAGTTAAAGTTGATTGATTCGTTCCAACATTTATATCATTTATTTTCCATTGATATGATGGATTGGCACCTGCATTTACACCGATCGCTGTAAATGTAACAATATCGTCTTTACATACAGCGTTTCCGGGTGATGCAGATATACTAACGCTTAAGGGTAGGGAATTATTAACTACCATAGTAAGATTATTAGAAAAAACAGGAACTTCACAATCTGTAGCTTGTGGAAAAACCAAACACCTGACAATAGCTCCATTTGAAAGTGCTGTTGTAGAATATGTTGAACTATTTCCTCCAACTATAGTACCATTAACCTGCCACTGGTATGTTGGATTTTGAATATAACTAACATTTGCTGTAAAAGTAACATTATCACCAAAACAAACAGTGGTGCCTGGATTTGCAGTAATTGTAACTGCATTAATACCTCCATTGTATAGCAAAGTTATTTCAGCTGCTGATAATGCTCTATTATATATATGTATATCATCAATAACACCATTAAATTTTTGGGCATAATCATAACGTGCTCCAATAATGGCTCTTTTCTGCCCCATATTACCATAAGATGCTTGAGAAATAGAAAAGGTTGCATTTCCTGCATACTGTCCATTAATATAAAATCTAATTTCTGTGTTACTTCTTGTAACAGCAATATGATACCAAGTGTTTAAAATTGGAAGAGAGCCATAATTCCAATTACCAGAATTAGTTCCTGAAAATCCCCAACCTCTCCAGTTTGTAGTATAGTTATTATAAAGCGAAAGGTCTTGCTCTCCATTTGAACTCCCTACTGAAATTATTCTGGATACACTATTGTTTGCAGGATAAGCTGCAACTTTCACCCAGGTAGAATATGTGAAATTTCCTAATAAAAAAGAATTTACAGGAGATAGCGAAATATAAGCATTAGTGCCATTAAAACTATATGCATTATTAAGTCTGTTAAATCTATCTATTGTTAGGAAAGCATTGTTTACTATTCCATTATTGCCATTGTTGCTATAATCATTAGCATTGCCACTAAAAGGATAACAACCAATAAGACCAGAAGTAGGGATTTGAGAAAATCCAGAAATAGTTTTAAATAATATTAGAAATAATAAAATAATATTTAAAGTAACAATCTTTTTCATATAAATATTGTTTAGAATAATAAACAAACTTAAATATATTTTTATTTAAATGCAAATATCAATTTGTTATTTATTTTTAATATTATTAATTATACTACTTTGTAATTTAGGAAATTACTATTCAATTATTTTTATATAATATAATTATATATTAATGTTTAAAATATTTCAAATACACTATATTTTGTACTTTTGCATAAAAACATTGAATTAATAATAGTTTACAATACTTTAAATGATATATAATCCAGAAAAATACAAAATAAAAGACCAGCGAATGATTCCCTTTATTGACAGTAATGAAATATGGGAATACATTAACAATACAAAAACATCAGAAAACAGAGTAAGAGAAATAATAGCCAAATCACTTAATAAAAATCGTCTTTCTTTAGAAGAAACTGCAGTACTAATAAACACTACAGATCCTGAACTTATTGAAAAAATAAAACAAGGTGCCAGAACGCTGAAGGAAAAAGTTTACGGAGAAAGAATTGTATTATTTGCACCTCTGTATGTTGGTGATATGTGTATTAATAATTGCCAGTATTGTGGTTTTCGGTCAACAAATAAAGAAATGCACCGTATAACCCTTGAACCAGAACAATTAATAAAAGAAGTAGTAGCCTTAGAAGAACAAGGACACAAACGTTTAATACTTGTTTTTGGAGAACATCCTAAATATTCACCTGAGTTTATTGCAGATACAGTTCGCACAGTATATGGAGTGAAGTTTAAAAACGGTGAAATAAGAAGGGTAAATATAAATGCAGCTCCTTTGGATATTGATGGTTTTAGAATTATTAAAGATGCGAAGATAGGAACATATCAGGTATTTCAGGAAACATATCATCAGGAAACATATAAGAAAGTTCATTTGGGAGGAATAAAACGCAATTATGAATGGCGTTTAACATCACTCGATAGGGCGCAGGAAGCAGGAATTGACGATGTTGGTATTGGCGCATTGTTTGGCTTGTATGACTGGCGTTTTGAAGTATTGGGATTAATTAGACATGTTAATCATTTTGAGGCTACTTATCATGTAGGACCACATACCATTTCTTTCCCAAGAATACAAAATGCTTCTTCTTTATCTATTGATAAAAACCATTTGGTTAGTGATGATGACTTTGTGAAACTTGTTGCAATATTAAGATTGGCTGTTCCTTACACCGGTATGATATTAACAGCAAGAGAATCAGCACAGATAAGAGACGAAATCCTTCGATTTGGGGTTTCACAAATTGATGGTGGTACAAATTTGGAAATTGGAGGCTATAGCAAAGACAAAAAAAAGGACCAGAATCTGAATATGGAACAATTTCAAATTAACGACACACGTTCTTTGAATGAAATAATGGATGAACTTATTAAGAAAGATTATATTCCTTCTTTCTGTACATCATGTTATAGAATGGGCAGAACAGGGGAACATTTTATGGAGTTTTCTGTGCCTGGCTTCATTAAACGTTTTTGTACACCAAATGCTTTATTAACTTTTGCAGAATATCTTGAAGATTATGCGAAAGAAGATACCAAAGTCAATGGTTACAGGCTGATTGAAAAAAAACTATCAGAGTTGTCAGCTCATCAGGATGTAAACAAACTAAAAGAAAAAATCGAATTGGTCAAACAAGGTAAGAGAGATTTATATTTTTAAACAAAAAATATTTTCCAAAACATGAATGAAATAAGGATAATCGGATTACATATTACAGATAGGATCAAGGAATCTGACAAAACACAAAAGGTTTTATCAAAATATTCAAAAATAATTAAAACCCGACTTGGTTTTCATGAACTTTCCAATGAAGTATGTAGTCGTTCAGGAGTGATATTATTACAACTATCTGGTACTATTGAAGAATGTGATACTTTCGAACAAGAACTATCAACTATTGGTGGTATAGAAATAAAAAAAATGTGTTTTATTAAATAAAATATTTTATTAAACTATGAAAGAAATTAGAATATTAGGTATTTATATATCTGACAGAGTAAAAGATGCAACGCTTATACAAGGTGTATTAACTAAATATGGTTGTTCAATAAAAACCAGATTGGGATTGCATGATGTGGAAAATGATCATTGTAGCAAGAGTGGAATTATATTATTAGAACTTTCGGGCAATGTTGATGAATGTATCAAACTTGAAAATGAACTTCTGAAAATCGAAGGTTTGGATGTGCAAAAAATGATTTTTATTGATTAATAAAGTCAAATAACAACAGTGATTTCAAATAAATAACATTATATTCATGGGAAAACCTGCTAAAATTCTGTTTATAGACAATGCCCATCGGTGTTTAATGGAAGAATTAAGTAGTCTTGGTTTTTTTTGTGAATATTTCCCCCATTATAAACGTCAGGATTTTGAAAATTGCATTCAAGAATATGTTGGCGTTATTATTCGAAGTAAAATATTATTTGATAAGTCTATTATAGACAAAGCAACGAAGCTTAAATTTATTGCCAGAGTTGGTGCTGGCATGGAAAGTATTGATGTTGATTATGCTAAAAGCAAAGGGATTGTTTGTCTTAATTCTCCGGAAGGAAACAGAGATGCTGTTGGTGAACATGCTTTGGGCATGTTGCTTAATCTTCTAAACAATATCTGCATAGCCAATCATCAAATAAGAAATGGAATTTGGTTAAGAGAAGAAAATAGAGGTATTGAAATTAAAAACAAAACCATCGGGATCATTGGTTATGGTAATATGGGTAGCTCATTTGCTAAAAAACTAAAAGGGTTCGAAGCCAATGTAATTGCCTATGATAAGTATAAGTTTAATTATTCAGATGAAAATGTTAGTGAAGTTCAAATGGAAGAGTTGATTGAAAAAACTGATATATTGAGTCTTCATATTCCTTTAACAGAAGAAACCACCCATTTAATTACTTCAGAATATATAAATAAATTTAAGAAAAACATATTCATTATCAATACAGCACGCGGAAAGAATATTAATACGAAGGAACTGGTAGAAGAATTAAAAAAAGGAAAGGTATTGGGAGCAGCTCTGGATGTACTGGAATATGAAAATCATTCATTCGAGTTTATTGATACCAAGAATTTTCCACCAGACTTTAAATATCTGCTGGATGCAGAAAATGTTATATTAACACCACATATTGCTGGCTGGACAAACGAATCAAATATTAAACTTTCTATGGTACTAGTAGAAAAGATTAAAATGTTGGGTTTAATAAATGGTTAAAAACAAAATATACTTTAAGCAGGTATAAAATTAATTATTTTAAAAGTATAGGATATTTAGTTATAGGAAATATAGGTATTTTCTGTCTAGCTTTTTTCGGGAAGTATTGCTGACCTAGATGCTTTTCTTGCAATAACAATACTCACTTCATAGAGAATAAACAAAGGCAAACTAACCAATATCTGACTGAACATATCGGTACTGGGGGTGATAATAGCAGAAACAATAAGAATAATAACAATAGCATACCTTCGGTTCTTTTTCATAAACTTATCGGTAATTAAACCAACCTTTGCTAAAACAAACACAATTACAGGCAATTCAAAAACAACACCAACTGCAAAAACCATAGAAGTAACTGAAGAAATATAAGAATTGAGTTCTATAAGATTATCCACACTGTTACTAACCTGGTAAGTTCCTAAAAAATTGATCATTAAAGGCACTATAATATAATAGCTAAAAAGTACGCCTGTCCAAAAAAGTAAAGAGATGACAAACACAGCACCTCTTGTATGTTTTCTTTCTTTTTCGTATAAGGCTGGTTTAATAAACCGCCATAATTCCCATATTACATAAGGAGAACCAGCAATAAGTCCAGCAATAATAGATACATACATGTGGGTCATAAACTGACCCGAAAGATTGGTATTAATAAGTTTTATATGTGCATTTTCGAAACAAAGATCTTTTATTGAAAGCCAATCAGACATTCGACAAAACAAACGATTGGTAACAAAATCAGAACTCTTGGGTGCAAAAATAATCTTATCAAAAACAAATTCTTTGAAAAGAAATGCTATAATAGCTAATATTAAAATAATAACAACCGACCTAAGCAGCACCCAACGAAGTTCATTCAGGTGTTCCCAAAATGATTTTTGTGGGAAGTCGAATTTATTGTCATCCATAATAAATAGTTAAGAACAAATAATAATAGAATATAGATTTAAAACTATTGCTTTTTTTTATTGTCTTTTCATTTTATTAATATGCCTAGAGTATAAAACATATTAATTTTCAAAATTCCAAACAACACCTTCTTTGGTGTCTTTAACAACTATTTTTACTTTAGCAAGTTCATCTCTTATTTTGTCAGAAGTGGCATAATCTTTATTGGTTCTTGCATTTTGCCTCAATTGAATAATAAGATTCATTAGATCATCTACCACATCGTTATTTGCAGCAACATTCTCATCTTTTAGTCCCAGAATATCAATAGCAAAATCTGATAGTATTTTTTGCAATAATTCTAAATCATCAGCAGTAATGGTTTCTGTATTGTCTTTTACTGAATTAATGATTCTGACAGCTTCAAACAAATTAGCAATTAATATAGGACTATTCAAATCATCATTCATAGCATCATAACAATTCTGTTGTAATTTCTTAATATCAGAAGTTGATGTTGCCGATGATTTGAGTTTCTTTATTGTTTCAAAACTTTGCATTAGTCTTTTTAAGCCTTTTTCTGCTGCAAGCAATGCTTCATTCGAAAAATCCTGGGTTCCACGATAATGTGCCTGAAGAATAAAAAAACGAATGGTCATTGGACTATATGCTTTTGTTAAAGCTTTGTGTTTTCCAGTAAAAAACTCTGTAAGATTGATAAAATTCCCCAATGATTTGCCCATTTTCTGTCCATTGATGGTAATCATATTATTGTGCAACCAGTACTTAACAGATTCTTTTCCATTGGCAGCCATAGATTGTGCAATTTCGCATTCGTGGTGAGGAAATAGCAGATCCATTCCACCTCCATGAATATCAAATGTTTCACCAAGGTATTTTGTGCTCATTGCAGAACATTCGAGATGCCAACCAGGAAACCCAATGCTCCAGGGAGATTCCCAACGCATAATATGCTCTGGTTGTGCTTTTTTCCATAATGCAAAATCTGAAGGATTTCTTTTCTCATCCTGTCCATCAAGATCACGGGTATTTGATATCAAATCATCCAGTATTCTTCCAGATAATTTTCCATAATTGTTTGTTTTGCTATATTTTATAACATCAAAATAAACAGAACCATTCGATTCGTATGCATAACCAGCTTCAAATATTTTTTCAATCATTTTAATTTGTTCGATGATATGACCCGAGGCTCGTGGTTCGATGCTTGGGCGCAATATGTTGAGCATATCCATCGCATCGTGGTAACTATCAATATAAAATTGAGCAACTTCCATTGGTTCAA
>DYDE01000064.1:0-3059 GCA_020718065.1 Marinifilum sp.
TAGTAAAACTTAAAAAGCACAAAACTTTACAAAAATTATTTTAGCACTATTTGTTTTGTGGGCTTTGGTGATTTGGTGGCATTTATTTTTAATTACGAAGGGTTCTAAAAATTAAGTTTCTCCCACAGATTTCGCTAATTTCCGCAGAATAAAAAACACAACATGCTGAAAATCTATTTGCGAATATTTGCGAAATCTGCGGGAAACTATTTTTTTTGAATTTTTAGAACTGACCTTACATTATTAATTTTTTTAATCTTTTATATGAACGCTATATTTTAAAAAATATTTTAGGTAGATGATTTTTTTTGTCACAATAAGCAATCATTCAGCGTTTAAAAACTCAAAAAAATATTTTATGGGCAAAATAGATAAGAAAGGTAGCGTATAAAAAAATCAAATAAAACAAAGCATAATCTACCCATTCTGAAAACAACTCACCGATTAAATAGCATTATTTAACGGAATTCTGTTTTTTAGCAACAATTACAAACATAGATTTGTTGCATAAATTAACATTCAATAAGAATTTTATAAAAGAAAAGTTTATGGAACACATAGATTTGTATAATACCATCTTTAAAAGAAAATCCATCAGAAAATACGATTTTTCAGTAATAGACGAAAATACGCTTTCTGAAATTTCAGATCAGATAGGAAAATTGGAACCTTTATATCCTGAAATCAAAACTGAAATTAAAATAGTAAGCAAACAAGATGTAAAAGGAATTATACAGGTTGACGCACCCTATTACATAGCTGCATTTTCTGAGGTTAAAGAAGGCTATTTGACAAATATGGGATTTATGCTTCAGCAAATAGATTTATACTTTTCAGCAAATGGAATTGGTAGTTGTTGGCAAGGATGGCCAAAACCAACCAAGGAATTAAGAACAGATACAAGTTTAGAATTCATTATTGTACAGGCATTTGGGTTACCCAAAGAGGATTTATATAGAGAATCAATTAATAAATTTAAACGAAAAGCTTTAAATCAAATTACTGACCTTGAAAGTTTTGATGAATTAATTGAGCCTGCTCGTCTTGCACCCTCTCCTTCTCAGCCCTGGTATTTTACTGGCGATACGAATATTATTCATATTTGCTACAAAAATACAAATAGTTTATTATCAATAATGGCTCAGGGACTAAACAAAATTGAAGAAAGACTGAAAAAGATAGAAATTGGAATTGCAGCTTGTCATTTGTGGTTAGGAGCACTTCATTTTGATAGAAAAATAGAATTTATTCAAAAAAATAATGAAAACATTAAAATTCCTTTAAACTTTTCGTATGTGATTTCCGCAAAAATTCAATAAAGCCTCGTTCTTATTTAGAGTATGTTGCCTTTTTATATCATTAGAGTTTTTGTGTCTTAATAAAAAGCAATTTGTAGAAGACTTTTTTTTAATTAACAGTAAGAAAATAATTATAAAGATTGTAACTTTTTTAAATATCAGATCGTCTTATACTTAAATTTATTTATGAGACAAATATTTCTATTTCTGACTTTAGTTGTGCTAATAGCCTGCAACAATGAAACACAAAAAACAGTAAAACAATACCAGATAAAACACCAAGATAATAGTATTGTAATACCAATTATTTTATCCAAATCATTAGAAAACAGAAAAGAAGAGTTTGATAATTATCTTATTTCTGCTCGTAAAAATATTTCAAATTTTGCCAAAAAGTATAATTGGTCTGATTTAGTGAAAGAAGAATTTATTGATAGTATGATGATTTTTGACATTAAGAAAGATTTCAACAAATCATTATTGATATTGGCTGAAGCAGACACAAATACAAAACTGCCCGATACTTATTGCGCTGCACTTGAAAAAAGAACCTTGGTTGTTGTATCACCTGAATATTATGCTAAAGTCTTTCCGGAAGGTATTGAGCAGGGTTCTTTCGAAAAACTTCTAACTCATGAAATTGCACACAGACTACACATTAAAATATTAAATGGAAATGAAGAAGAAATGGGACCAATATGGTTTTACGAAGGGTTTGCAATGTTTGTTGCCAATCAGTTTTCTAATTCTAAAACCAAACTTAGCAAAAAGGAAATGACATTGATTATGAATGATCCAAATAGAGGTAGTTATATGAAATATAATTATATTTTCAGATATTTTGTAGAAAAAATTTCATTAACAGAGCTCATTTCAAAAGCAAAAAACAAAGATTTTAATAAATGGTTGATTTCAAAAATTAATTGAAACCAACCATTTTTCTTGGAAAGCAATTAATGTTATCTCAGACTTAAAAACATTTTGTGTAGTAAATCAAAGCAAAAAACAAAAGGATATATTTGAAATTTAATTTGAAAAAATAAAATGTTTAATATTAACATTTAATATACCTGTAATATTCCAGATATTCGTTTTTTATTTATTTTTGATGAAAATTTTATTGAAAAGTAAAAAAAGGATCATATGAACAAAATATTATATAATTGCACAAAATAGCCACATGAGTTTTATTTCTTAAAGTTATTATATGAAAGTTTATTTAAACTTTTGTAGAAAAAAATCTCTATTACTAGAAAGTTTATATGGTAAAAAAATTAAGCCATCAAAGTGCCAATACTCTACATAATACAAAAAGTCATCAAGGATCATTGTTGTCTAATGGTTTGAACAGTAAAATTATCCCTAATTTAGATTTTTAATATTATATTTATGCTTTAAAATATTAAGGTATTTTATATAGTTTTGTTATGAATAAAAGAAATTTATAACTTTTATTTCTTAATTATTAATTATAAAACCAAGAGAAAATGAGTAACACTCAAATTACTAAGCGATTTACATATCATAGACCTAAGTTTGCTCAATTCTTGTTACTGCTGTGTTTGCTAAATCTACCGGACTTTTTATTTGCTCAGGTAGGTTTGTTGGATACAACATTTCACACAGGGATAGGAGCAAACGATTTGGTCTATACCACCTCACTTCAGAGTGATGGAAAGATTATTTTTGGAGGGGATTTTACATCATACAATGGAACTGCAATAAACCGCATTGCTCGTCTTAATACAGACGGATCATTGG
>DYDE01000064.1:3072-20088 GCA_020718065.1 Marinifilum sp.
CCCTGGATCAGGTGTAGATGGAGGTGTTTCTTCAACAAATATTCAAAGCGATGGAAAGATCATTATTGCTGGTGCTTTTTCTTCATACAACGGAATCCCAAGAAATAATATTGTCCGTATCAATCAGGATGGCACAATTGATTTAACATTTAATCCTGGAATAGGAACAAATAATATTATATGGACTACCCATATTCAAAATGACGGAAAAATATTAATTGGTGGAAATTTCACTTCTGTAAATGGAACATCAATAAACAGAATTGCACGTTTCAATGCTGATGGCTCAATAGATGCTTCATTTAATCCAGGAACTGGAGCAAATAACTATGTGTTTTCAATTTCGGTTCAAAATGATGGAAAAATTATTTTAGGAGGGCAGTTCACATTGTTTAATGGAATTGTTAAAAATCGGATTATACGACTCAATTCAGATGGCTCAATAGATGATTCTTTTAATATAGGAAATGGAGCAAACAGTGATGTATATGCCACCATAATACAAAATGATGGACAAATTGTCTTTGCCGGAGATTTTACTTCATACAATGGAACATCAATAAGACGTATCGCCCGTTTAAATACAGACGGCACATTAGATGCTACATTTAACCCCGGAACCAGCACCAATACTTATATCTTTTCTCTTGCTATCCAAAATGATGGAAAAATATTAATTGGTGGAGAATTTTATATTTACAATGGAACAATAAGAAGTTGTTTGGCACGTCTTAATTCAAACGGCACAATAGATAGTGCTTTTAATACAGGAATAGGTGCAGACGATGGTGTTTGGTCTATCTCCATCCAGAATGATGGAAAAATCATAATTGGTGGGTTTTTCCGAACATATAATGGAACTCCCAAAAACCGCATTGCCAGAATTAATAGTATTAATACAGGGATTATAGAAAATATTTTTGATATTGATTTACTTTTGTTCCCCAACCCCACAAGTGGTGTATTTGCTTTAAAAACCACAAATGAAGAATTTCTGTTAGGAAATTTGTCATTTGTAATATACAATGTAATAGGTGTTGAGATTAAAACAAGCAAGATAAACTCTGCTGAAACCAAAATTGATTTAAGCAGTCAACCAAATGGTATATATTACATAAGGTTGTTCAACGAAAAAGGTTCAATAATAAAGAAAATTGTGCTTAACAAATAAGTTGCTGACTTAATAATTGATTCTTAAGACACTGAATAATTTCAACATCTTTAATATTAACATCTAAAATAATAGTTATTGGTTTTTTATTTATTTTTGATAAGAAAAATTATTGAACTGTATAAAATGCAATAAATAAGTCCAATTTTTACCATAATTTAAACACAAACCAACAATAATTATTATGATAGAAAAAGAACAATTTCCAGACAAACCCAATCCTCCGGGAGAAGATAAAAAAGATTCAAACATTTCTAAGCAAAAACAGGAAATAGAAAAAAAATCTAATGAACAATTAAAGGAAAATAGTGAAGAACAAATAAAAAACAAAAACAATATGGAAACATACCATCCACACAAAATGCATCAGGGTAGAAAATTTAAAGATTATTTTTTAGAGTTTATAATGTTGTTTATAGCTATAACTGCTGGTTTTTTTATGGAAAACTTGAGAGAATACTATGTAGAACGTCATAAAGAAAAGCAATTTATTGGAAGTATGATCAAAGATATTCAGGAAGATACCACTAGTATGCAAAGCATTATGGAAAGTAATAAAAAACAGATCAAAGGTATCGACAGTTTATTAAATATCCTTGAAAAACCCCATACAGAAATAAATATCAAGGAGTTTTATAAATATACTTTTTTCTATTTAAACAGCTATACTGGATTTACCATTAGAGATATTACTATTACTCAACTAAAAAATTCAGGAGGTTTTAGGTTGATAGAAAGCAAACCTGTTTCAGATAGCATCATTTTATATTATTCAATGTTCGATAGTTATAAGGAACAATTAGTTTATAATATAAAAACTTTTCAGGATATGATAGCGTTAGAAATGGATTTTATGGATTTTGGCTTCAATCGTAATACCAATAAAAAATTGACATTAAAGAATACAGATAGACTTTATGAGTTCTATAACCATGTAATCATTTCATATTATGCTATTGTTGTTGATAACAACTGGTTAGTGGAATTTAAAAAAAGGGGAGCATCCTTATTGAGTTTTCTGAAAAAAGAATATGATATTAAAAATTAAAAGTTATATTTTATTATACATTTCTTTCTTCTTCTTTTAGCATTATACTATTAAATTTATATGAATAATGAAAAAAATTACTCTTTTACAAATTCTTTTATTTACAAGCTACATAGTATTTGGTCAGTTGAAAAATGATAACGATCTTGTTAAATATATAAATCCACTTATTGGAACCGATTCTAAATATGAATTATCAAATGGCAATACATATCCTGCAATAGCTTTGCCCTGGGGAATGAATTTCTGGACTCCCCAAACTTCCACTATGGGAAATGGATGGTGTTATATATACACCAAAAACAAAATAAGAGGATTTAAAGAAACACATCAACCATCACCATGGATAAATGACTATGGTGCTTTCTCTATTTTTGCAACTACAGAAAAGCTGGTTTTCAATGAAGATAAAAGAGAGTCATGGTTTTCGCATAAAGCAGAAATCTCAAAACCAAATTATTACAAGGTTTATTTAGCCGATTATAACACCACTGTAGAAATTACTCCAACAGAAAGAGCTGCTTGTTTCAGAATCACTTATCCCGAAACCAACAATGCTTACCTGATAGTGGATGGTTTTTTTAAGAATTCTTATATAAAAGTAATTCCTGAAGAACACAAAATTATTGGTTATTCAAGAAATGCTGCAGGTGGTGTTCCCGATAACTTCAAAAACTATTTTGTGATATATGTTGATAAAGCATTTGAGCAAGTTTATGGAGTGGAAAATGATATTATTTTTGCTGGGAAAACAGAAATGGAAAGTAAACATTCAAGTACTATCATTCGTTTTAAAACAAAAGCCAACGAACAAGTAAACCTGAAAGTGGCTTCCTCGTTTATTAGTTTTGAACAAGCAGAACTCAATCTGAAGCGCGAAATCGGAAACAATACCTTTGACCAGATAAAAGAAAAAGGAAATACCATTTGGAATGAGCAATTGAATAGAATTAAAGTAGAAGGTGCTAACGAAAAACAATTGGAAACTTTTTATACAGCCCTCTATCGTGTAATGTTGTTTCCACGAAAATTTTATGAATTTGACAAAGATAACAAAGTAGTTCATTACAGTCCATATAATGGAAAAGTGCTTGAAGGATATATGTTTACCGATAATGGGTTTTGGGATACCTTTCGTGCAGTTTTTCCTTTCTTTAATTTAATGTTCAGGGAATTGAACAGTGAAATAATGGCCGGACTTGTTAATACATATAAAGAAAGTGGATGGCTACCCGAATGGGCTAGCCCCGGACATAGGGATTGTATGGTTGGTTCAAATTCAGCAGCCATCATCGCAGATGCTTATTTAAAGGGAATTAAAATACCAGATATTAATATCCTATATGAAGCCATACTGAAAAACTCAAACAATCAGGGACCTATGAGCTCTGTTGGCAGATTAGGAGTTGACTATTATAATAAGATGGGATATATTCCTTATAATGTCGGCATTGACGAAAATACAGCTAGAACACTAGAGTATGCTTACGATGATTTTACTATTAGTAAACTTGCGCAAGCACTAAATAAAAAACAAACCGACATTGATACTTTTGCAAAAAGGTCATTTTATTATAAAAATGTTTTTGACAAATCGACGAACTTTATGAGAGGAAGGAATCAGGATGGAACATTTCAAACTCCCTTCCGTCCAGATAAATGGGGGGATGCTTTTACTGAAGGATGTTCGTGGCATTGGACCTGGTGCGTGTTTCATGATATAAAGGGACTGATTGATTTGATGGGAGGAAAAGAAAAATTTATTCAAAAACTGGATTCAGTTTATACTTCTGCTCCTACCTTTGATTTTTCTTATTATGGGGTACAAATTCATGAAATAACTGAAATGTTAATTATGAATATGGGGCAATACGCACATGGAAATCAACCCATACAACACATGCCTTATCTTTATTGTTATGCAGGTACCCCCTGGAAAACCCAATTTCATGTTAGAGACATCATGAATAAACTTTATACAGACACACCTGATGGTTTATGTGGAGATGAAGACAATGGGCAAACTTCTGCTTGGTATGTTTTTTCTGCTTTAGGAATGTATCCTGTAACACATGGTTCGAACCAATATGTATTAGGAAGCCCCTTATTTAAAAAATGCACTTTAAAACTTGAGAATGGGAATAACTTTGTTATTCAGGCTCCAAATAATACAGAAGAAACTTACTATATCTCAAAAGCCAAATTAAATAATAAAGAATATACAAAAAACTATCTGGAACACAATGATATAATGAAAGGTGGAACTCTTGTTTTAAACATGTCAGTTACCCCTAATGAAAATAAAGGGATTAACAAAGAAGATTTTCCATATTCAATGTCTAAATAATACAAAATCTATATATTACTCTATTAAGATTTTTAATTCATTTAGAAAAGCATATTCCTGATTGGTTTATATCATTATGCTTCAACTTTATTATTAACAAAATAAAAAGCAAATAATTTGAAAAAATTATTTGCTTTTCTTTGTATGTTCTTTTAACTTTTCAAGTTGCTCTTTCTGAGTATCTATTATTGTCTCTTGCTTGTTAATAAGTTTTTGCTGAGCTATAATAGTTCTTTCTTTCTCTGCACATAGTTTGCAAATAGAACTTCTATTTGCATATGTTTCTAAAGTCTCATTCACAACATTTGAATATTTTTTTGACTTAATCATATTACCTTTTCCTGTCAACAACCACTCCGAATTTAAATCTTTATATACTTTTAGGATGGTTTCTAATTTGTCAGCTCCTATACTACCCCCAGTTTTTAGGGATTTTGCAATAGAGGCATTCGACATTCCGATACTTTTTTCAAAAGTTGAAACCCGAATTCCCTTAAAGTCAATATATTGTTTTATTCTTTTTAACATAATTCAAAATTGTTAGAAAAAAAACTAAAATAAATTTGCATATTAGAATATATTCTATTTATATTTGTAATGCTAATTAAAACCAAAATTAAAACGAAAAATGAAATTAAAGAAAAATATCTTAGAAGAAATAAAAACAAACTTTAAGTTGCGTGGTCAATTGATGGTGTTATTTGATGTTTCAGATAATACAATATTGAGATGGGTTAATGAAGAAGCAAAAACATTCTTACAATTGGATTGTTTACTATTAATAGCATCTTTTTTAAATTTAAACATTAATGATTTGTACGAAATAAGGTAGTTGTATGAGTTCTATAAATATAGATTGCTATATAATACTGGCAGAATGTATAAGAAAGCATGCTGAGAACCAGAATAAACTCAGCGAAAAAATGAATATCATTCGCAAAAGTATAGAAGAAAGTCAAAAACAAGCAGATACTTCTTACAATCCTGTTCTGCATAATTTGTCAATCCCCAAAAACTAATACATTTGAATGATTAAGTAATATGTAATGTTGTTATCCGAATATTTGTTTATTTATTAGAAAATAGATGGGTTAATAAGCTGTAATAGTACCGTCCGGATTTATTTTAAAACGCTCAATAGTTTCGCTTGTATTAGAAACAGTATTCCCTCCATTTTCGGGGGAGTATGTCTTATCAATACTTGTTCTGGTAATAATATTTTCAGTATCAAACTCAAATTTCGTTTCTATACTATTCCATTCGGTAATTGTTAATGAAACAAATGTTTTTTCATCAATTTTTTCTCCATTTTCTGTAAAAGTAGCAATATAAGTATTGTTGGCTTGATATCCGTAATTATCCTCGTAATCTGTAAATATAATTATATACATTCTATCAATTTGGTATATTTCTTCTATATCAACAAGATGATAAGTTCCATCATCAGGATTATCCTCAGGAAGATCAGGGAGTAGATATTTCATAACCAAACTCCTGCCAAGTTTTTTATGAGTTGAATGCAAATAAAGTAAATAGACAAATGACATTGTATCAACAGGATCTGTAACTAAAATAGAATTTGATTTCAATTTATAATTAATATCAATTGATGATTTTGTATAAGTGTAAAAAACATTTTTATTTGAAATACAAGATGAATAAATTCTATCTGAAATTAACATTACAAATAAAACGACCAAGATTTTTAAAATCAGTTGTTTGATTTTCATGTGTTTGTTTTTGAATTTCATTAAAAAAGTAAAATTACTGATTATTTTATATTTTTTAATTTGAAAATACAATAAAAGTTTTGTTGTTTTAAAGATAGAAAAAACAAATGAAATTACATTTAATTTTAAAACAAAACCTTTTATTATAAGTCTCAAAACCAATAAATCATTGTGTTTATAATGCAACGCCAAACGATAAAAGCCAAAATAGAAAATAATTTCTTACTTTTGCAACTATTATAAACAAAGAAAATCAATATGAATGAGATGCAAGTAAAAAATACAGAAACTTTTGAGTTTATAAAATTTATTATTCGATATTATAAGATTTTTTTGCTGTCAACCTTAAGTGCAGTTGTATTATCTATTATTGTAACTTTTTTTATACCCAAAGAATATCTCTCTATAGGTATTGTGTTTCCAACATCGAGTAATTCTTTACAGGCAGTTGTTGACAATCCGATGTTAGGATATGATGTTGAAGCTGATCGATTGATGCAAATAATGGAATCTAGAGAAATGTTTGAATTAGTTTCAAAAAAATTCAATCTGGTTCAAAAATTTGATATTGACACTACCAATACAGATTGGTATGACGAATTAAGAAAGGAATTTGATGAAAGTGTAAGTTTTAAAAGAAAATTGTCGATGTGCATTGAAATAAAAGCGCAAACAACCGATCCAGTTTTATCTGCGAACATCGTAAATACGATTATCGAACATGTGGATAATATTCGTGAAAGAATTATTAAACAAAATTTAATGCTTGCATATAATTCATTTGCAAATGAGTATAATCAAAAAAAGAGACTGGTAGATTCTTTGGTAGCACTTATTTCTGGTAAACGTGACACATTTAAAGATCCTCAATTTAACATTATGCTTGATAATAAAATGTTAAATGTCAGTTTGTCAAAAAGTAGCAATAAAAATAGCACCCAATTAGAACTGGATATTAATAATTACTATTATGAACAAAGTCGCTTAAATGATATAAACAGCAGGTATGAAAAAGCCAAAGCCAATGCTTTTGGATACATTCCCAAAATATATATACTCGATCGAGCTAATATTTCTTATAAAAAAGTATTTCCTTCTTTCACATTAAATGCTCTAATCGCTTTTTTTGGAATATTTTTAATTGTCTTTTTTACACTATTTATTAAAGAAAAATATAAATCTAATAAATAACCTTGTTTAAATGAAACAAATACAATGTTTCTTTAATAAGTATGGTTTGTATCTGCTTATTGGGTTCTTTGTTATTGGGCTTAATCTTTGTATTTTGTTCAATCAACAAAAGATTATTTATGTTTTATTTGAAATATTGTTTGGGTTATTAGGATTGTATCTTATATTCTATGAGAAACTCAAACTATTTTACTTTATTATTTTGGTCATTCCGCTATCTGTGTCAGTAAATCTATCGCAAACCAGTGCAATGTCCTTTCCTTCTGAAGGTTTAATTGCCATATTTGCTTTATTGATTATCGGAAAGAGCCTTATTAAATCACCATTGAATCTGGATTTATTATTTCACCCCATCACCATTTTATTGCTCATCGACTTACTTTGGTTTTTATTAGCAAGTACTTTTAGTACCATTCCTTTATTTTCATTTAAACGCACATTGATTAAATTTATTTTTCTTAGTGTATTCTATTTTTTTATGGCCAATTTATTAAGCAACAAGAAAAATTTTAGTAAAATTTATATTTTATATGCTCTGGGAATGATTATCCCAATATTATTTGCCATCATCTATCATGCACAATATAATTTTCATGGTGGAGCTGCATACAAAATGACTGTTCCATTTTTTAATGATCATACAATTTATGGGGCAGTATTGGCATTTCTTATTCCAATATTAATTATAGTAGCTAGTAACAGGAATGTTTTTGATATCAGTAAAAAAAAAAACAAATGGTTGTTGGGTCTTACATTTTTAATTTGTATTGCATTTATTCTTTCTTATTCAAGAGCCGCATGGCTAAGTATGCTTCTGTGCATCCTTTTTGCAATAGTAATTTATTTTAAAATTAGTTTTAATAAGCTTTTCATTGGAATTGTTATTTTGGCTTCGGTAATATATTATAATTTTGATTCAATAGCTGAAGTTGCTGTGCGAAATGATTCAAGAAGCAATACTGGTAATATTAGTGAACATATAGAATCATTTTCTAATATTCAATCGGATGCTTCTAATGCAGAACGAATAAATCGATGGAAATGTGCATTAAGAATGTTTTATGACAAACCTTATATGGGCTTTGGACCAGGCACTTATCAGTATAATTATGGCGGTTATCAGGTTCGTTCCGAAATGACCCGTATTAGTACTGTACATGGGAACCGGGGACATGCTCATTCAGAATATATGACCTATCTTTCCGAAACTGGTCTCCCAGGATTAGTATTATTTATTATATTAATTCTTTATACCATTTTTATTGGTATGAGAGTTATATATAAATCTGATGTAGCCTTTACGCGATTAATGGCTACTGGACTTCTACTTAGTCTTTTTACTTATTTCATACATGCTGTTTTTAATGCGTTTTTAGATACAGATAAAATGGCTATGCTTTTTTATTCGACACTTGCCGGCATAGTAATTCTTGACATTTCTGTTAAATACGAAAAAATTTGCAAAATAAAACCTTAATATAATATTCTTTGAACTTTAGCATAAACATAAAACAACATAGAATAACAGATACATTATTTTTTACATTGAGAGTTTTTGCTCCATCTGTTACAGGTTTTGTTATTTCATTGTTTGTGGTTAATTACTTCTCTAAAGAACTATGGGGAAGTGTTGTGAATATTAGTTTGTGGGTATTTTTATTTGTTAGTATCACCAGTTGGGGCTCTAAAGACTATCTTCTTTTGACTTTTAGCAAAGAAATAGCCAAAATAAGTGAACTTTTTAAACAATCTTTTTATACAAGGTTATTGCTATTACCCTTCTTTGTTGTTACCTTATTTGTTATAACTGATTTTAATTGGGTGTTGGGCATATTAGCTTCCTTTTGGTTATTGATGCGTTTTATTTCAGCCTCATTCGAATCTTTGGTGGTCTTTCATAAACAATTTGGATGGATGTCTTTTATAGAAATATCAGGGACATTGCTTTTTGTGGGACTGTTATTTATTTTCAAAGAGAGAATAAATACTGCTTTTATAATACTTTTGATGACAATCATTGAGATATACAAGATTTCTTTTTTAAGTATTATAAATCATAATCTTTTTCAGCAAAAAAACACCTCTTATTTTGACATAAAGCATTTTACAATGGCTTTGCCTTTTTTTCTAATGGGAGTGATTGGTTTTTTGAATTCACGAATCGATCAATTATTGGCAAACTTATTTCTAAGTAATAGCGACAAAGCCTTGTGTCAGGTGTATATTACCTTATTGATTGCAGCTATTTCTTTACCTACTTTAATCATACTACCCTTTGTTAAGAATCTTTATAGAGCAAAAGAAGAAGTGTATATAAAAGTAAGATTGTTGTTGATGAAAATTGGAATTGTCATAGCACCTATTGGGGCAACTATCATATGGTTGGTTGTAAAATATCTCTATCATTTTAATGTAGATATTTTATTTCTTATTGCAGGTGCTACCTATTGTTTTCCAGCTTATGTTTATATTCCGATACTTTATTTCGCTTATAAAAACGATAAACAAAGATTATTGCTACTTATTTTTCTTTTTTGTTTAATTACAATTGCAATAAGCGGATTGATAATAATTCCTGTTTATGCTTCGCTTGGAACAATTTTTAATGCAGCTTTAGGTCAATGGTTAATTCTTGTGTTGATGTTGTTTCTATTAAAGAAGTCTACTAACAGGAAAACCAATTCGGACCCGAATATACACAACATTAATTCATTTCCAATAATTACTTCGGAAAATGATAGAATAACACAAACTAACTGTAGGATTTTTCAATCTAAATTAAGCAATTAAAATCCTTCATGTATAGACTTACAGAAATAGCAAAGAAAATAAATAGAAAATGTTGGTTCCAACGACCCATCAATAAACCAAAATATGTAGATCTAAGTGTGAACAATTGTTGCAAACTGAATTGTAAATTGTGTGATAATAGCAATGACCTGCCAACATGTTCTGCATGTTGCAGTGTTTTATAATAGAAAAAAAATGATTTCTGAAAACGCCATCATATTATTTAATCCAAGGGCAGCTCAATCGAAGCCGCGACTGCCAAATAGCATTCTTTCCCTCGCTTCTGTTATTGAGGGACTTTATAATTATTCCTTTGTTGATAGCAATTTAGAATCGAATCCCTGGGAAAAAATAAACCAGTATATACAGGAAGGAAAGATTAAATATTTCTGTTGTACTGTTATGCCTGGTCCTCAATTGAAACAAGCTATACCTCTGAGTAAGAGGATTAGGGAGCTTTTTCCGGACATCATAATTATATGGGGAGGATATTTCCCTGCCCAACATCCTAAGGAAGTCCTTCTGTCGGGATATGTAGATTATATTATCTCGGGTCCAGCAGAATATGCATTTCCTCAATTATTAGCGACCCTCGAAAACAATACAAGTCTGCTGGATATTAAAGGTCTGGTTTATCATACGCAAGGGAAAATCCAAGAAAACGATACAGATGAAATTCCCGATTTAAATCTATTGCCGCCTTTTCCATACGAAAAACTACACCATTTTTACCCACTTCAACAATATCTGGCGAAAACATTTTTGGGTGAAAAGACAATAGGCTATCACTCTAGTTATGGATGTCCATACAACTGTTCTTTTTGTGGAGTGGCTTCGGTATATCAATTGCGATGGAAAGGTAAATCTCCCGAAAAAATTGTGGAAGACCTCCTTTATCTCAAGACCAAATTTGGTGGAGATGCGGTTGAATTTAACGACAATAATTTTTTTACATCCGAAAAACGAAGTCTGTCTTTTGCCAAATTGATGTTGCCACATAAATTCTCCTGGTGGGCGGAAGGCCGCATCGACACCTTGTACCATTATGCTGATGAAACATTAAAATTGATGAGCGACTCGGGTTGTAAGATGATATTTTTGGGCGCTGAAAGCGGCAACGACGCAGTGCTTGAAAAAATGAGCAAAGGTGGTACACAAAATGGGGATATGATTCTAAGTCTTACAAAACGTCTGCTTCAAAACAATATCATTCCTGAGCTTTCCTTTGTATTTGGATTGCCTTCCGATACCAAAGAGGAGGTTTTAAAACAAATAAATGAAGAAATAACCTTTATTAAGAAACTAAAAAAGCTATTTCCCCAAACGGTTGTTATTTTATATGTATATAGTCCCGTTGTAACAGCAGGTACAAAACTGTATGAGGAGGCAATGGCCAATGGATTTATTTTCCCAAGACAACTCGAAGATTGGATTAGCCCCCAGTGGGAAGGAATTGATCAACGAAAAAATCCACTCACCCCTTGGTTAAGCACTGCCATGGTTCGGAAAATAAAAAATTTCGAAACCCTGCTCAATGGCTATTACCCCAATGCTTCTGATATTGGATTATCAACATGGACCCGTCGGCTATTAAAAGCCTTTTCATACTTTAGATATAAAACAGGCATTTATGCCATGCCATATGAGATTAAATTATTGCAGAAAATAGTTAGGTACCGTTATTTTGATAAGGAGGGCTTTTAGATGAGGGTGAGTCAGAAACTTGTTTCGGTGTTTATTAAACCTTTTGTTGCCATTTATTTGAAAAAAGAAAGGCTATGGAACTACAAAGGCATTTCAATTGTTGTGAAAGCTGGCGTTTTTCATCCTCGTTTCTTTTTTAGTACCAAATTCATGCTTAATTTCTTAAGAAGCTTAAATATGGAGCATAAAAAGGTGCTCGAATTGGGTGCAGGAACTGCTTTGATCTCAATATTTTGTTCAAAAAAGAAGGCGGAGGTTACCGCCTCGGATATCAATAAAACAGCCATTGAAAATATGGAAATAAACAGTAAAATGAATAATTGCACTATTTCCATTA
The DNA here is from genome assembly GCA_020718065.1 of Marinifilum sp. Taxonomy (GTDB): domain Bacteria; phylum Bacteroidota; class Bacteroidia; order Bacteroidales; family CG2-30-32-10; genus CG2-30-32-10. The sequence continues at coordinate 15,391 of DYDE01000064.1, forward strand.
TTTATTCCAATCTGTTTGAAAGTATTCCTCCCCAAATTTTTGATTATATAATTATTAACCCCCCTTATTATAAAAAACAAGCAATATCGGAATATGATTATGCTTGGTATTGCGGACCAGAAGGGGAATACTTTGTAAATCTTTTTAAAACTATTGGTAATTACTTCGGCAATGATACCGTTGTTTTAATGGTGCTGTCTTCTGCTTGCGATTTAGACTTTATTAAAGAAGAAGCAATAAAAAATAGTTTTTTCTTATATTTGCAGGAAGAGAAAAACCATTTAATTGAAAAGAACTATATTTTTCAAGTAAAAAGTACCAGAGAAAGGACGCAAAATGTATAAATCGAGTATAGTTAACCCACCACAAAATGCAAATTCATACACTGAGGTGGATATGGCCATACTTAAAACCATTGCCTACTTTGATATTTTTAATTATCCCTTAAAAAAAGAAGAAGTTATTAGTAATTGTTCCTTTTCTCATTTTTCCGAGGTGCAGATAAGTTCCTCCTTAGCGCATCTTATTCAAATAGGGATGATTCACACCGCTGAGGATTTCTTTTTTTTAGACAATAAAACCCACATTATTGAACAAAGAATTCAGGGAAATCTAAAAGCAAAGAAATTCTTTAAAAAAGCAAGGTTTTTCAGCAAAATGGTATCTTATTTTCCCTTTGTTGATGCTGTTTTCCTGACTGGTTCGCTTTCTAAAGGCGTCGTAGACAAAAATGGAGATATCGATTATTTCATCATCACACGTCCTTCGCGCCTCTGGTTTGCCAGAACTTTCCTGATTGCTTTTAAAAAATTATTCCTCCTGAATTCGAGAAAATACTTTTGTATGAATTATTTTATTGATTCAGAAAACCTTGCCATTCCCGATAAGAATATATTCACTGCCACCGAATTGGCTTATTCTATTCCCATGTATAACCAGGCACTTTGCAATAAGTTTTACCATACCAATGCCTGGTATCAAAATTTCTATCCCCAAAAGCCTATTCCTGAAACTGATTTTTATCTTATTGAAAACAAAAGTGTATTAAAAAAAACCATGGAATGGATCTTTAATGGTAGAATAGGACGGGCAATTGACAATTGGTGCTTTAGAATTACCATCAGATATTGGAAAAAGAAATACAAGTACATGGACAAGGAACAGTTTGATTTTAATTTTAAATCGGGGAAATACATTTCCAAACACCATCCCAAGGGTTTCCAATTTGCTGTATTGCAAAAATATGACGAAAAGCTAAACGAACTCATTAATAAGAAATAAACCGCCTGTTTATGCCTAGCGTATTATTCACCCATTCCTATTTTATGAAATTTGACCCCAAGCAATGGGGTTTGCAACAGGCATATCCCCCTTTAGGAACTTTGATTGCTGCTGCTTTGATTCGCGAAAAGGGATATGAAGTGTTTTTGCACGACGTCATGTTTGCTGATTCAGCAAAAGAAATAAGCCCCTTGCTTGAAAAACATAATCCTGACTATCTGGTGATTTATGATGATGGCTTTAATTACCTGACCAAGATGTGCCTCACCAATATGCGTGAAGCAGCTTTTAGTATGATAGGCATTGCCAGACAGAAAGGATGTAAAATCATCGTTTCCAGCTCTGATGCGAGCGACCATTTTGCAGAATATCTCGAACATGGGGCCGATTATGTTATCATTGGAGAAGCAGAAGAAACACTGCTCGAATTGATTAATGCTTTGGCGCAAAAATCAGATACCCAGGCGGCTATTCATGGATTGGCTTATAAAAAAAACAATGATCTGTTGCTTACACCAAAGCGCGATATTATTAAAAATCTTGATAGCCTGCCTCTTCCTGCATGGGATCTGGTTGATATGGATGCTTATCGTACAATGTGGTTAAAGCGTTACGGCAATTTTACCATCAATATTGCAACCACCCGAGGCTGTCCCTATCATTGCAATTGGTGTGCCAAACCAATTTATGGTTACGCCTACCATATGCGTTCTCCAGAGAAAGTGGTGGAGGAGTTGTTGTTGCTGAAAAAAAATTATGGTTTTGATAAGGTCTGGTTTTGTGATGACATCTTTGGGCTGCAACCAGATTGGGTGCAAAAGTTTAATCAGGAAGTTGCCAGATTAGGGCTAAAATTTTCCTACATTATTCAGTCACGGGCAGATTTATTGTGTAACGAAAGCTATGTTGCCAATCTGGCCGCATCTGGTTGTGGAACTGTTTGGCTCGGTGCCGAAAGTGGTTCACAGAAAATACTGGATGCCATGGGAAAGAATATTAAAGTAGAGCAGATTTACACCGCAGCCAGATTGTTAAAGAAATACCACATTAAAGCATCCTTTTTCATACAATTTGGATACATAGGTGAAAACAAAGAGGATATTGGGCAGACAATTAAAATGGTAAATGAATTATTACCCGAAGATATCGGAATTTCTATTTCCTATCCATTGCCCGGAACTACTTTTTATGAACAAGTCAAAAGTGATTTGCATGAAAAGGCAAATTGGACCGATTCCAATGAGCTTACTTTGATGTTTAAGAATACGTATTCCCCTGCTTTCTACAAAAAGCTACATCGCTATGTGCATTTGACCTATCGTAAGAATCAGGGTTTTGCTACTTTAAAATACTTGCTGTTGCATCCTTTAAAAATAAATTATAAATTGTTCCGAAGGGTGGCTGGCATTGCGTATTATATTCCTGCTTCAATGATGGCTAAACGTAAAATGAATAAATTGAAAAATGAATAAACCCTTCGACAATTATGCTTTGGCATATGATGCCCACTTTACCAATACCAGTATTGGTAGGTTGCAGCGTAATAGGGTTTGGAAACATTTAAATAAATTTCTAAGCATAAATACAACTTTGGACATACTTGAAATAAACTGTGGAACAGGCGAAGATGCTATTTATATGACGGAGGCAGGACATCAAATTATAGCGACCGATAATTCGATGGAAATGATAGGGGTCGCAACAGAAAAAGCACAGCAGCGCGAATTTAATAAAACACCACTATTTATTCAATGTTCCTTTGAGGATTTGAAGGTTAATTTTGTAGGAAGACAATTTGATTTGGTATTCTCCAATTTTGGAGGAATCAATTGCATCCCTGCGCAAGCCATCGGAAAACTTATGGATGATATCAGCCATTTACTTAAACCTGGAGCCAATTGTGTTATGGTAGTTATGGGCAAAGCCTGTGTATGGGAAAATTTCTATTTTTTATTAAAAGGCAAATGGAAAACTGCATTCAGAAGGAAAAACAAAAGGGAAGTTGATGCAGTTGTTGGAGAAGAGGTGGTAAAAACCTGGTATTATTCTCCCACAATTATGAAAAAGATATTTACCGAGAAATTTGACCATATCAAAACAAAGCCCATTGGCTTATATATTCCTCCATCTTATCTTCAACCATTTTTTCAAAAGAAAAAGATACTGCTTTCATTTCTTAATTTTCTAGAAGGAATTTTTGGCGGAATACCTTTATTTTCGAATCTGGCAGATCATTATTATATTCAATTTTCGCGAAAGGAGTGCAAATGAATGGCATAGTTAAGGAAATAAAAACCAACAAAGGAAATCTTATCTATTTAAGCGAAGTGAAGGATGATTTCGAAAAACAGTATAATGCAGTGAGAGATAAGGAAAAACACATATATTCTGATGCGGAACTTAAGATGTTGCCTGCAATTGATCCAAACAGTATTCACAATAAAGAATGGGGTTTACGTGCGCAAACTTTAAATAGGATGCTTCGCTATTTTAAAGGCAAACCAAATCATCTTCGTTTTTTAGAAGTCGGTTGTGGCAATGGATGGTTTTCAAATCAAATTTCTCTATTACCACAGGCATCCGTAATAGGTATTGATATCAATGAAGTGGAATTAACCAAAGCTGTAAGGGTTTTTCAAAACGGGCATGTAAGTTTCTGTTATGGTGACATTTTTGAGGACATATTTGAGTCTTTATTTTTTGATGTCATTCTCCTGAATGCCTCCATTCAATATTTTCCAGATTTTGATATGCTCATCAATAGATTAATTCATTACCTAAGTGAACACGGAGAAATCCATATTTCGGATTCTCCTTTTTACAAAAAAGAAAAAGTACATTCTGCTTTGCAAAGATCCCATAAATATTATGAAACACTGGATACCCAGCAAATGTCGGCATATTATTATCATCGAAATTGGCATGAATTAAAAAATTATAAATATAAAATTCAATACAACCCTGTTAGACACAAATGGAAAAAATTATTGGGTTACCATCCAAACATTTTTCCATGGATAATTATTAGAAAAGTTGAAAATAAAATGAGCCCAAATAAATAGAATTAATATGATTCTCACACATGGCTATTTTCTGAGCGAAGATATAAGAGAAAACAAATTAATGATGCCTTATCCACCATTGGGAATGCTTTATATTTCGGCGTTTCTGGAACAAAATGGAATAAGTCATGAAGTACTTGATAGTACTTTTAGCAACTTTAAAGTCTGGCAAAAAAAAATTCTTCAATTAAGACCTACTATTATTGGATTTTATGTCACTTTTCAAACCAGATCCAATGTTCTGAAAATAATCAAAAATATACAATCGTCTTCAGATTTGTCAAAAACCTCTATCATCATAGGAGGTCCCGATGTGCGATACAACATCGATCAATATATTCAAAATGGAGCCGAT
>DYDE01000065.1 GCA_020718065.1 Marinifilum sp.
CTGTATAAGCGTACGACATTGTGAGGAATGTTCCAGAAGTAAAATAATTATATAACATTATAGCCAAAACACCTGGCAAAAGACCAGCAGAAAAATAGATGAGTGGTTTGATTTTTCGTTCATTTATAAAAATAAGAATAAACCAAAGAGGCATTGCTAAACCAACCGGGTATTCTGAAAGAAAACTCAATCCAAGGAATACTCCTGACCAAATATATTTTCTGTCTTTTATAAAGTAATAACTAAGCAATAACAATGCGCCCGCAAATAGATGGTTAAAATAAGTGCCAGAATAAACAAACAAATAAGAACCATAAAAAGCAAGCATCAAATATATGGGAGAAAATGTGATTTTTTTCTTTTGCAGGGTGATATATGTAAGGATAAGGATTAATAAGAATGGAAAAGAGCCTACAATTAAGCTTCCTAATAAGATAACTGGGGTTATAAAAAAAGTTTCTGTTGTTCTGCCATCCCGCAATCCATTTATTCGCCATATATGAATGGGGTAATACTGATCGGCATATTTAACAGCATCAAGAAATGCTGAGTTTTGTAACATTGCATAAAATGGGTAAACAAAAAAAGCGGGCAAAGGAGCTTTGTCTGAATAATAATGATTGCCTATTTTACTTTTATCACCACACAATTCAGCATAAGGGTCAATATTGTATACGCCTTTATCTGCAAGCTGATAAACAGTTAGTGCTCTCGAAAGGGTGCTTGGTGTGGTCCACATATCGAGGTAATAGGTGCACAAAAAGAGATTAATAACTATAAATGCAAGAAAAAACTTTAATTGAGCTTTCATAAATAATTGATAATAAGAATTATTGATTTTAGGAATTCAACATTTACTTAATATCGGCAAATTTATATAAAAGTTTTATTGCTTTTTCATTCTGATAAAATAATAATATATAGGGCTTCTAAAAATTAGATTTTTCGAGGCGGACAAAATTTTAAAACCGGAGTTTACATTAGTAAATGAGAAATAGCGAAGCGTATTCATTAACTCATATAAAATAAAACAATTCGTTAATAATTTTAAAATTGAAGACCAACGATGAAAAAGCAATTTTTAGAAGTCCCGTATAGAATAAAAAATAAGGAAGGGTTTGTTAGAAATTAAAAAAATGTGTAGGTTTGTACTGATACTATTTCAATAAAAAGCTATGGAAACAGTTAAAACAATATATCTTGGTGATTTAAGAACCAAGGCAACACATATGCAATCGGGCAATGAATTAATTACCGATGCTCCAAAAGATAATCATGGAAAAGGAGAAGCTTTTTCTCCGACAGATTTGCTTGCAACTTCGTTGGGCTGTTGTATGCTTAGTGTTATTGGTATTGCTGCAAACGCACACAACTTTAATATTGTTGGTGCTGAAGTAAAAACAACTAAAATTATGATTGCCAATCCCAGGAAAGTTGGCGAATTAATCGTTGATTTGTATTTTCCACCCAACAATTATAGTGAGAAAGAAAAAAAGATTATTGATAATGCCGTGAAAACTTGTCCGGTAACATTGAGTCTTCACCCAGATGTAAAACAAACAATAAGTATTCATTATTTATAAAAGTACTTAAAGTGAACTAAAGTATCAAGTGTTTTGGATAATAAAAACATGATTTTTATATGGAGAAACAAATAAAAGAAGGAATAGAAAATACTATTACTATCACTGTGAAAGCTGAAGATACAGCAGCCCGTTATGGTTCTGGTTTAATAGAAGTATTTGCTACTCCTGCAATGATTGGCTTAATGGAAAATACTGCCCAATCGAGTGTTGCAGAATTACTTCCTGCTGGTTCAATAACTTTGAGAATAGAAATAAATGCAAAGCATTTAAAAGCCACTCCAGTTGGGATGAAAGTTTCCTGTAAATCAATTTTAACCAAGGTAGATGGTAAAAAGCTTAGCTTTAATATAAGTGCCTGGGATGAAAAAGGTGAAATTGGAACTGCTACACATAATAGGTATATTGTAGATGCAGCCAAGTTCATGGAAAAATTGAAGAAAGAAATATGAAACGCTATATTTAGCGTTGAATTTGTAATTATAAATTGAAAGAAAATTGAAAGATAATTTAGTATCAATAAGGCTTAAGAAGGATAAAAAGAGAAATAAAGTATATGCCTTTATAATATGTTTTATTATATCGACAGTTATTTGGAGTCTTATTAAATTATCTAATGTGTATGATGCAGAAATTCTTTACCCCATTGAATATATAAATATTCCTGAGAATAAAGTTATTGTAAATAAAGTTGATTCTTTTGTTGTAATTCATGTTAAAACCACAGGATTCAAACTTTTGGAATATAAATATATTAAAAAGCCCCGTCCTTTAAGAATTGATTTAACAAGATTGTATAAGAAAAATAAAACAGAGAATGCAGATTACTTTTTATTAACTTCATTATTGCAATACCAGCTACAGCAACAAGTTGGCAGTAAGAACCAACTGGTTTCTGTAAAACCTGATACACTTAATTTTAGTTTTGAAGATTCTTATTCTAAAAAAGTGCCCATTAAGCTTAATCTTGATTTGAATTTTAAAAAGCAGTATGCAATTTATGACTCAATTATTGTAAAACCTGATAGTATTATAGTAACTGGAGCAAATAAAATACTGAAGGATATTCAATATATTGAAACAGAGAAAAAGAGCATAAATAATTTATCAACCAATATTGAACTTAAGCTTCGCTTAAAAAATAGTTATCCCAAAAACCTGATTTCTATCCCTGATTCATTAATTAAAGTTTTATTACATGTTGAAAAATATACTGAATCTGTTCTCGAGCTTCCTGTTAATCTTGTAAATGATGATAACAATCCTTCTATAAAGATTTTTCCTGATAAGATAAATGTTACATTTCTTGTTGCAATGAAGGATTATAAAAACATTAATAAAGATGAATTTACTGTTGTTGCCGATTATGCAAAACATATTGGTAATACAATGAAAATTTATTTATTACGATACCCTTCTAAGATAAGGATTACCAAACTTGATCCAGAAAAAATAGAATATATTTTTATTAAGTGATGTTAAAAGTAGGACTTACCGGTAATATTGGTAGTGGAAAATCAATTATTAGCCACATTTTTAGTATACTTGGCATCCCTGTGTATAATGCAGATAATGAGTCAAAAAAAATCCTTGACTCTCCTAAATTGATTTCACAGATAACAAATATTTTTAATAAAGAAGTCATTAATACAGACAATACAATTAATAAAAAGAAATTAGCAGAAATTGTATTCAATGATAAAACAAAGCTGGATAAGTTAAATGCAATTATTCATCCATTGGTAATGAATGATTTTGAAACATGGTGTTCGAAAAATAATAATCATCTATATGTTATAAATGAGTCTGCTATTCTGGTTGAAACAAATTTATATAAACAGTTTGATAAATTAATAACAGTGTCTGCTCCCGAAGAACTTCGGATAGCTAGAGTTATGAAACGTGATAATTGCAATAGAGAAAAAGTACTTATTAGAATAAATAACCAGTTAAGTGAAGAGGAAAAAATAAAAGTATCAGATTATATTATTAATAACAATGAAAAAGACCTGGTTATTCCCCAGGTCTTAAAAATACATAAAGCATTAACTTTATAATATTAGCCGTTCATTGAGAGCAAAAACTCTTCGTTTGTCTCAGTAAACTTAATTCTTTCTTTTAAAAATTCCATTGCCTCCAATGAAGTCATGTCAGCTAAATGATTTCTTAAAATCCATATCCGTTGCAATGCTTCTTTATCGAGTAATAGATCATCTCTACGAGTACTGGAAGCAACTATGTCAATAGATGGGAAAATTCTCTTATTAGTGAGTTTTCTGTCTAATTGTAGTTCCATATTGCCGGTTCCTTTGAACTCTTCGAAAATTACTTCATCCATTTTTGAACCAGTATCGGTTAAAGCTGTAGAAATAATTGTGAGTGAACCACCATTTTCAATTTGACGAGCAGCTCCAAAGAAACGTTTTGGTTTATGTAAAGCATTTGAATCAACTCCACCCGAAAGCACCTTGCCTGATGCAGGAGCAACTGTGTTGTAAGCCCTGGCCAATCGTGTTATTGAATCTAACAAAATAACAACATCATGACCACTTTCAACCATTCTCTTAGATTTTTCAAGAACAATATTAGCAATTTTTACATGTCTTTCTGCTGGTTCATCAAAAGTAGAAGCTATAACTTCTGCTTTAACGCTTCGTGCCATATCTGTTACTTCCTCTGGACGTTCATCAATTAGTAAAATAATTAAATAAACATCGGGATGATTGTAAGCAATAGCATTTGCTATTTCTTTAAGTAATACTGTTTTTCCAGTTTTTGGTTGAGCAACAATTAAACCACGTTGTCCTTTTCCGATTGGAGTAAACATGTCAATAATACGTGAAGACATTGTTTGTGATGGATGTCCCGTTAGTTTAAATTTATGTAAAGGAAATAATGGAGTTAAAAAATCAAATGGTACTCTATCGCGAACTTCTGCAGGGTCTCTTCCATTAATCAATTCCACTTTAATAAGTGGAAAATATTTTTCTCCTTCTTTAGGTGGACGTACATGTCCTCTAACAGTATCACCAGTTTTTAATCCAAATAACTTGATTTGTGATTGTGAAACATAAATATCATCAGGAGAATTAAGGTAATTATAATCAGATGAACGTAAAAAACCATATCCATCGGGCATCATTTCTAAAACACCTTCGCTGACAACTGCCCCATCGAATTCGTATATGGTTTCATTTATTTTGTTCCGTTCAATATTAATTTTAGGTTTATTTGTGAAGTCTTTCCTTTGGTTGTCTTGTTGAAGTACTATTTTTTTTATTTCAGGAGTGCCTTCTTTTTCAATATTTGTTTCTGTATTGGTTGTTTGAGTAATTTCTTTTTCTCTTACAATTTCCAGTTCTGGTAATTCAGGAGACAATGACTCTCTTGTCAGATCATCATCTAATATCAAAGGATTTTTTGTTTTCTCTTGGTCAATTGGTTTTTGAACAAATGGTTTAACAATATTAGTTGGTTTTACAGGATTTGGTTTGTTATGAAATTGTTTTACCTGATTTTCATTTTTAATAGGAGGTATAGTTTTATCAATATTTCCAGAAGTTTCGTTAATAACAGGAATTGTGTTAACAGCTTTGTTTTGATTTACTGAAGGGTTTTGTGGATTTGGTTTATTTATTTTTTTCGGAGGTAGATTAGGCTTCAGGTCTTTATTGATTTGTATTGGTGGTTTATCATTTTGTTTTGGTATAATAACCGTTTTGTCTGATGAAGCTACCATAATTTTTTCTTTATTTTCTAAAGGAATTATGGGTTTGACAATTTCTCTTTTTCTCTGACGTGGAATTTTCTTTTCTTTTTCCAAATCTTCTTTTGAAGGATTTAAAGCCTGATGATCAAGGATTTTGTAAATTAAATCCTGTTTTTTAAAAGTGTCAAATTTGGGAATGTTTAATTCTTTGGCAATGTCTTTTAATTCATTAACCAATTTGTTGTTTAATTCAATAATGTCGTACATTATATGCTTTTTAAGTTTATATTATTTTAGAATAGCAATCAATTACCATAGAAGAAAAAAAAGAAGACATATTTAGGATTGAAGAATGAAAGATATTCTACAGTATAAAGTAGATTTTTTGTAAATCAAGTATGTTAAAACTTTTGTTTATTGTTGAAATTGAATGATTGAGAAAGATGTTATCTTATGAACTCAAGGACAAAAGTATAAAATATTTTAAAGGAAACAAAATTTATTATATTTTTTTATCCCTGAGATTCGTTTTTATTCTCTTCATCCAAGCCATCATCTTTAAATATAAGTTTTTTTAATTTCTGATACATAAAGGAAACAACCAAAAGCAAGACTCCCAAAGAAATGAATGCTGCTACTTTTCCACCTGAAGAAATTTCTCTTATATCTACAATAAATAGTTTGAGCAATATAAAAAGAAATACAGACAAAGAAATAATACGAAGCATTTTAATTTCTTTTCTCATCCCGATTATCATTATTACAAATGAGAATAAACCCCAAATAATCGGGTAACCTATTTTGCTTGTTTGTTGGAGTATATAATATGGTGATGTGTCTGGTATATAATACATCAGCATAGTTATATGTTCTATTTCTGTACTGGCAATAAATAATATAATGAAAGAAAAAAACCAATAGAAAAAATAGAGCAATGTCTTGCTTTTTTTAATTTTAGAAAGAATAGTCTTATATATTTCGTTTAGCATTAATAGCACCAAAGCAATATTTGCATAATGAATAATAAACCCAATTATATCAACATTGCCATATAGATATGAGTTACGGGCAGATACGTTGTTCCAATGAGAAACCAAAGGATAGAAAATAATAATGAAGGTGGTAAATATAGATATTATTATTAAAAAAGAAACATGTGCATATTTTCTTACATAATTCATTAAAATCAAAAAGAATATTGCCTGATAAGTATAATTAACAATTGTCATTGCCGAATGAGCTGTATTAAAATGATTGAACTGGTAATTCATTTCTAGTAGTGCAATAATGTATAAAAGAAAACAGAAAACAACTGTTAAAAATCCTTTATACCCATTTGAAGGGATTTTCCATAATATTTTCTCATCAGGATTTCTTGTAATCAAAAAACGATTCGTCCAAATAGAAGCTAATACAAACAAACCTGTTAGAAATCCTTGATTGAGTAGAATGGTTAATGTTTCTTTTTTGTTAATAATTTCATCAATAAAATAAATATTTGTCCAATCCATTATTAGACTTATGAATACAAATATTAATACAACAGAAGAGAAATATTCCAATAGTTTTATTTTAGATTGTTGTGCTATCCAAAATAACAAGGTAAATTCTGCCGCCCAAAAAAGTGTTATAATGTTGCCTTTAAACTGAACTGGAGCAACCAAACTTAAAAAAGTTAAACTAAACCCCAGCAACATATTAATAAGAACCTTGTCAATGCCTTTTCTTAAATATAAAATTATTGCAAAAGCCAGGTTAAACAACCCAAATATTGCTGTAAATAGTCCATCAAAGTTATCATTCTTTGAATCAGATAAAATAATAGCCGCAGTCAGGTAAAACAAGAAGGTATTCAATGTTAAAATGACAATACTAAAAGCATTAAACTTACTGTTTTCTTTGATGTTGTTGATAATATTCATCATAAAGAATAGCAGATAAAATAATGATGCAAATATAAATGCTCCTGTATAAGGATTTCCGTCTTTTGTAAACACATCACTGGCATACCAGCCTCCAAATATGACTATTGTAAATATAAATGATATGATATTTATTAGGTTCCAGCTTTTATAATATGCGAGTAAAAGCATTCCTGAATTCAATATTAAAAGGTATGTAAAAAGCACAATATAATTTCCCTGACCTGTACTAACCATAAAAGGAGAAGCAAAACCACCTATCATAGCTATAATTGCAAGCTCTTTCCTGTCGTATGAAATAGAAAGAAAGACAGTAAAACCTGTAATTATAATCATTAATATAAACGAAAGTGTCTGCGATATTAAATGATATTCCTGAAAAGCAATGGTAAATGTAAAGTAAAGCGTAGCAATTCCACCCCCTAGCAATACAGAACTGAAAGCCCTGTATGTGTTTCGCATCCAATGTGCAAGTCCAATTAACAAAAATCCTGCTACTATTCCAATGATCATTCTGCTAACCTCATTAATCCAATTTTTGTCGATTGCATATTTCACAAATAAACCAATTCCAATAACCAGGATAGCAATTCCTATCTTATTGATCAGGTTCTCTCCAATATATTTTTCCAGATTCTTTTTTTGCTTTGGTAATGGTGGAGTAGGAGGGGGGAGCACTTGTTTAGGTTCAATTTTTTGTTGAACTGGTGTTGGAGATATTATTGTTGTTTTTTCAGTTTGCTCAACAACAGGAGTTTCTGTTTTAACAACAGGGGTATCAGTATTAACAAGAGTTACGAGTGGTGTTATAGGGGGTTGCGCTATAGTTTTAAATTCTATAGTTTCCTCTTTAATAAGTTCTTTTAATTGATTCAACTCATTAAGCATACTAGTGTTCTGCTCAATCAGGCGTTCAATTTTTTTACTAATATCTTCCTTTTTATTCATAGATTATAAAATATGTCTGGAATTTGAAGTACAAAGTCCAGAGAAGGTTAGAGATTATTTTTTCTTATTTTATCAAACTGATTCCTAATTACTGATTACTGATTACTGCCTTCTGTCTTCTGTCTTCTGTCTTCCGTCTTCCGTCTTCCGACTTCCATCTTCCAACTTCTGACTTCCGTCTTCTGACTTCGGTCTTCTGTCTTCTGTCTTCTGTCTTCCAACTTCTAAATCCCAAACAACTTCATATACTCCTCTTCCACCATTTTGTCAAGTTGCTGGTAATATTCTTTAATGTTCTTCTCATTCATTCCATCTTTATGCCATACTTCAAGCTTGGCTTTTGTAATTTTGAATATTTTATCTTCTAAAGGTTGTAGTTGTTGCATAATACCTGTTTTTTCTCCATTGTATAAAGCATTAATATTTAAATATCTGAATCCGTTTCCGCGGAAAATTGGAAAACATTTGTCTTTCAGATCTAGAGCTTTGTTGCACAATGGTGATTTATTGTTTTTGTCTGCCATTAACAAAGATGGTGCTGTTTTTCCAGCCACCCAAACAGGCATAACAACAGAAGTCAGCGGCCACCCAACAACAGCCCACATAGTTGCATATTCTGGTGATTCACCTGGTTTAACTCCTTCAATTACAACTGATGCTGCAGAACTATTTCTTGGAATAAAATCCTCAAAGGTCACGTATTTTGGATCTTCCGGATGATTGCTGTATTCTTCTTTTAAGTTTACACCTGTAAGCCCGTGTTTTAAAGAGCGACTCATTTTCTGAATAATAAATTCAGGTGAAATATCATTGATAGAGGAAGCATAAAAAAACAAATCTTCTGCTGCAATGTAGCGAATGTAACCATAACCTGCATCAGGTTTTCCCGTAAATGAATAATTGGTGCGAATTACATAACCCATGGGAGCGATTTTCGTATCATTCACATCTATTTTAACATAATTGAAGTTATTAGTTTCGAAATATGCAGCTCCACCTTTGGCATCTATTACACCAAAGTTTGCTTCTACACCCATCGGTTTTTTGTAATTTTTAAGAAATTTTTCGAATTCATCTATGCTGGCACATTCCATCAAGGCTTGTTTCATTAGTTCACCTTCCAAATCACTTAGTGCAAATGTATCTGTTTTGAGATTATAGGAAGCAGAATTCATTATTGCAAAACCGGCACTGTTGCAGCCAACCCAAATAGCTTTTCCTTCAATATCTTTAGCATCAACCAAACCAATATATGCATATTTGCCATCATTAAAATACATTATTTTATTATTTAACTCATCAGAATCGCGATGTTTCCATAAAAGGGGACGACCATCCCTGGTAAATTTGCCTGAAATGATGGCTGTGGTACAAGAAAAAGATTCTGATCCATATAAAAGAATCAAACAAAGCAAGAATTTTAGAAGCTTCATAAATTGTATATTATAATGTAAAGATAAAATATCCTTCCTTCTTTTCAAAAACTATCCTTAATTTTTTTCTTTTCAATTTTTTCTCTTTTTTAATGACCTGATAATACGTTTGATTTGAAATGTTTAATAAAATATATTAAAAATAATTAGGTTTATAAAATAAACCAGTTTATATTTGTAATCTATTTATGTTTTATTTAAACTTATTATTAATTTAAAAAAATTAACACAATGAAAAAGGTAGTAACATTTTGTTTAATGGGGTTGTTTTGCATAAATGCCCATACTCAGATCGTATTAAAACAAATTGGTAATTATAAAACCGGAGAAAAAAACATATATGTGAGTATGTCTCTCGATAGTTTTAATGTTGGAGCTGCTGGTCCAAATGTTATATGGGATTTTAGCAAGATGATAAACTCAAAATCTATTAATTTGGAATCTATCAGGACAGTTTTAGGCAATAAATACCAAACAGTTTTTAAAAACGCAAACATACTCTCAGATAATGGTGATTCTTCTTATGTTTTTATGGAAATAAAGGGTGATACAAATAAAGTTTATGGTTATGTGGACGAAAAAAGAGGAATGGTTGTGGAATACACCAAACCCTATCTGACAATGATCAGACCTCTTAAGTATAAGGACAGTATCTATAGTTTAAGTGAAAGAAAATACGAATCCTATGGTTATGATTATTTTGGAAAAGGATTTGCATTTTATGTGGTTGATGGATATGGGAAATTAATCACACCTAATGGTACATATGAAAATGTTCTACGTGTTAAATCTGTTCAGAATTTTACCGATCAGATGACCAATGGATATGGAGATATGAAGATGAAAATGATCACCTATGCTTGGTATGATAATTTACATAAAAATATTGTTTGTAAAATGAATTATATGGAAATAACAAGTCCCTATTTTAATGCAGAATATACCACCATTCAATACCTACAAAACAATTTATAATTAAAATACAATTATACTTTGCGCAGAGATAAAATTAAGCGGTTTAGGTCATAGAGTATAGAGTATAAGGTATGAAGCATTGACAATACACCTATATGCCTTTATTCCTTTATTCCTTTATACCATATACCAATTATGTACAAATTTATCTCGTTTGCATTATAGTTTAAGCCTGAAAGGCTTTAATATATGAGCATAGGGCAAAGCCCTATGAATAAAGAATAAATAAAACCAAAGCCCTGTTAGGGCGAAATAAAATTAGATATTTTTAATTATTAAAAAACATATTTATGGAAAACAAGGAATTAAAAGAAAACATCACCGAAGAAGATGGTTTCAGAATCATAAACGAAATGATAAACACCGCCAAAACAGCAATTAGCGACAATAGTTTTCATTATTTATTGTGGGGATGGTTGGTTTTTATTGCTGCTGCATTAAATTATTACTTGTTGGTTTATGTGAAAACAGAATACCAATGGTTGCCTTGGCTAGTTCTGATGGGTGTTGGTGGAATTATAGCAGGAATATATGGGGCTGTCGAAAAGAAAAAGGAAAAACATGTTTCCTATTTCTCTAAATTTATGGCTTACACCTGGACTGCAGTTGTTATTGGAATTATATTAATGGGTTTTATTGCATCTAACTTTGGTGTAAGAGCAGCCTATCCTGCCTTAATGATTATATATGGAATTGGACTTTATATTTCAGGAAGAACATTTAAATTTGTACCCTTAATAATTGGCAGTATTGTCTGTTGGATATGTGGAATTGCAGCTTGTTATGTTACATTCGATTATCAGTTAATGCTATTGGGTCTTTCTGTATTAATAGGTTATATTATTCCCGGGTATATATTAAAATGGAGCTATAAACATGCAACAGTTTAAAGAACTAGACCCGATTCTCCATTCTCAATTAAGGCTGGCAGTGGTTTCTTTGCTAATTGGTTTAAAAGAAGCTGAATTCACTTTTATAAAAGAAAAAACAGGGGCTACTGCCGGCAACTTAAGTGTACAGATTGATAAACTGGTAAATGAAGGTTATATTTGCATAGAAAAAACTTACAAAGGAAAGCGCCCATTAACCATTTGCCGTATCACTAAAAAAGGAATTGAACAATTCGATTTGTATGTAAAGGCTTTGCAGGAGTATTTGCATACAAATAAAAAAGGAAAATAGATATTTTATAGGCACTTTAGTCACTTCAAAAATCAAAAATCGTTAATCCTTGTTCTTAAATGAATAATTGTTAATTTAACAAATGTGTTTTTATAGGTATTATTTGTTTTACCAAGCCATTTTGTTAATTTCTTCTGAAGTATAGGTTTGCCAAAAAGGTTCATTTTTCAATGAAGTTGAAAATTCAAAAAATGAACAATCACTCCCTGTCCAAGTAGTATTATTATTTTGATTTCTTATTATTAAACAAAAATCCTTACAAATTATAGAGTTCTTAATTAATAAAACCTTATTGATTGATATACAAAAATATTTTTCAGATTTTACAGATAAAAAATAAGTACCAGTTGGAATAAAATTGAAACAGTATTCACCATTTATATTTGTTTTAATTGTATCTGTGATAAAAACGCTAAATTTGCTGTAATTGTAAATAGATACTTCTACAAAAGGAATGGGCTTTTTGGTTATAGCATCTGTTATTGTCCCTTTTAAAGTCCCACTTTGTGCATTAACAGTAAAAGAATAAAACGTTAAAACGAATAGTGTTATTATAAATTGAAAATAAATAAGCTTTTTCATTTGCAACATCTTTTTATTTCAATTGTTTTACCATGCCATTTTGTTAATTTCTTCTGAAGTATAGGTTTGACCGGAGGGTTTGGGATCTTTATCCAATAATGATGGGTCAATTGAAATATATAAATCTTCAATAAAACAATTTGGATTCATAGATAAAATAAAGTTTTGATAGCTAATAGAGTCTGATTTTATTTCAATTTTATTTATTTCAACCTTAAAATATCCAACAATTGTAGCTTTTAAATCATAAATCCCAGGTTGTATAGGTTTAATAGTATAATTCCCATCAATATCAGCAGCAGTTCCTGCAATTGGTTTGCCATCCTTTTCAATTACTATGCAAGCAAAAGGAAGAGATTCTTTAGTCTTTTCATCAATCACATTGCCTTGTAGAGTTCCATTCTGAGCAATAACCTCAAAAGAGAAAAAGAACAGAACTGACAGGGTTAAAATAAATCGGAGGTAAATTTGTTTTTTCATAAATTGAATTATAGAAACAAGCTATTCCAAAGATAGGAATAAATTCTCATAAGTCAAGTACAAATTTATAAACGGTAGTGATTTTTAATTTATCGGTAAATTTTTTATTGCATAAAGACGCATAAATCTTTGTGAATCTTAGTGTCCTTTTGTCTTAGTGGCAAAATAATAATTAAATAACTTTAGCTTGAATACTTTTTAATCGATAGCTTCACAAATTCCACCGGCATATTGCTTGTTGCAGATATTTGTTCAACAGAAAGCCCTTCTTTAGACAATCTGAAAGATAAATACTCCAAACTTTCTCCAATTTCTATGATGTTTTCATCCGGGTCATAAAACCTTACCACCTTTTGCCTCCAGGGTTGTTCTCTCACGTCGTGAACAAAGCTTATTTTGTTTTCCTTTAATTTTTTTACCATTTGTTCCACATCATCATACTCAAAATAAAGCTCAAAATTATTGCCACCTGTTCTGATCTCTTTGTTATCAATCAGGCTTTGAAAATGACTTCTTAAATGAATGGCGAAATCGCCTTCAAATGTAACATTCTCTCCAAAATCGTATTTTACCTTTTGATCTAATAATATTTCGTAGAAATCATGGGAGCGTTTGATGTCTGATACTGTTATTAAGGGGCAGATATATTTCATAGTTGGATATTATTTTTTCTTTTTTATTAATAAATCAATGTTTTTCTCACTTGATGTTATTAATTGTCCTGCTTTCGATTGTGATTGAAAATACATTTCGTTGGGTAAAATTTCAGGTTTTCCTTTCACTGTTTTGTAAAAGATTTTTTCCTGCCAGAAATAATATTCTCCTTCAAAATCAGGTGTTTCTGTTTTATGTTCGATTGTTCCATCATTATCAATCAGAATATCAGGACCGATATATTCTTTTTCATTAATATAAATGAGCTTTCCTTGCCAGTAGTAATATTCTGTTATGCCAATATCTTTTAATGATTTAATACCTATTATTTCACTGATTTTATAAATAGAATCATTTTTAAAATAACCAGTCAAATGTCCATAGCCTTCACCTGCCTGTTTTAAGAATGTTTCATCCAGAAATTCACCATTTTTTAAGGTTACAGTTTTGTAATTATTTAGTTTATTGATGTATTCGCATTTTTTTTCAATGGTCTTTATGGTATCATTGTTCTGACAATCAGAAGCTATTACAGTAAAGACAAATAAAATGCTAATTAATGCAGTTTTCATAACTATATATTTTATAACACTTATCAATATCTAAAAACTTCCAACTCCCAACTTCCAACTTCCAACTTCCAACTTCCAACTTCCAACTTCTGACTTCCGACTTCTGACTTCTGACTTCCGTCTTCCGTCTTCGGACTTCCGACTTCCGACTTCCAACTCCCAACTAAATCAACCTTCTTACCTTCTTTTTATACTCCAGGTATTCATCACCAAAGCTTTCTTGCATTAATCTCTCTTCAATAGGAATAGAATAAAATCGTATTGCCAGAATAAATCCAATGGGAGTTAACATAGAAAATAAATTCATAAAACATATTCCTGTTCCCAATAACATTAAGAACATACCAATATACATTGGGTTTCTTGTTTTAGAGAACAAACCTTCTTTTATTATTGCTGATGATTTTTTAATAGTTAGGTTTGTCTTGTGCTTTTTAAATAGATTTCTGGTTGTTCCCATTATTCCAAATCCGGCGAAAACAAAAATTAGACCTGATAAATTATATGGAAAGCTTATATAGTTGAATTCAGGGATAAAAAAATAAAAACAAACAATAAGTACCAGACTTATCAGAACGAATACTGGAGGTATAAATATATTTTTCATTTGTCAATATTAAAAAAAAAAAATCGTAAATCGTAAATCCAAAATCGTAAATCTACCGCTCTGGTCTGGTGTTTCTTATTTCCATCCAATCCTTAGGTCTTGATAAAACATTGAATCCAAGTTTTTCATATACTCCATGCGCATCTTTTGTTATCAATGTCCATTGATAAACATCTTTCAATTCCGGATGGTTAAGTATATATTTAACCATAGCTTGTCCTATCCCTTGTTTGCGGTGTTTTTCATCAACAAACACATCAAGCACATATGCAAAGCGGGTTTTGTCTGATATGGCTCTTGCATATGCAATTTGTTTATTCTCCTCAGTAAAAGCGCCTACCAACAATGCCGAATTTTGTGCACTTTTTATTACTTCACTTTTCTTAATGCCCAGACTCCAGTATGCATCTTTTAGCATATCGCTTACCTTATCGAAATCCATTTCATCAAAACCATATTTTATTGAATATTTAAACTTATTATCCATATTTGTTTCTTATAGAGTCAATTTAAACAGATGTTTTATTTGTTAATTAATGCATTAGTAAACCTTATTGTTTTATCTTAATTTATAATCATTGTTGTCTGGTAATAATTTGTTCTTTTATAATTTCAGAAATATTGCATTTTATTCAGCCTCGTAGAGGCGATATTTTGGTAGAAAATAGATAAATTACAAAATAAAGCCCCGTAGTGGGCGACATTATAAAAAGATTGATAATTACATTACTTAAATCTCTTTTGTTTTATAATGGACATCAAGTTTTATAATATATTTAATTGTATAAATACTTGCTAAAGATATGACTAATGTTTAAATACAACGAAGTATCCTTCCACACATGTCCGCTAACAAGACTTTGCTGAGCAAAACAAATTAATCCTTTATACAGCGAACACTAAAGCCTAAATTCTTACTATTGTTGTTCCTGTTGAAATTGCTGCCCAGATAACTTATATAACGGTAATAAGCATTGGTGCTATTTTCAGTATTTGCCCACCAATAACTATATTCCCCTATCAAAGCAAATGCACCATTAAAGTTACGTGCACCAGCAGCTAAAGCTGTATATCCTGTCTCGTTGGTTGCACCTTTGTTTGGAGTTTTCCAATGTGTTGCTCCAATTTCTTTAAGTTTACCTCCGGTTATACTATCGCCTTTTAAATAAGTGTTTAATATCGACCACTCAGCATCGGTTGGTACATGCCAGCCTGTAGGGCATAATTTGCCAGTATTTATCGAATACCAGTTGTATAATGCACCATATGTATCTTTGTATGTTATAGAATCGTTTTTGTACCAACAATATCCTGGAGTTGTTAGTGTTGACCAGGCAATGCTGTCTGCAACTTTAGGTATATCTGTACCATCATTATATTTTGTAGTTTTAAGGTTTTCAACCATCCATACTTGTGTTCCTATGATTATGGTATGATAAACATTGCCTTCAATATCGGTAACATTTCCTATTGTTCCACCTTGTGTCGAAAAAATTACTTCTTTTCCATAACCAGTACCAGCACTATTGGTAGCATAAGTTCTTACATAATATGTTTTATTAGCAGTTAATCCTGTTATATTGCCAGTAAAATGAACTGTATCTGATGTAATTGCAATAGGTATTATATTTGCAGTTATAGTAGGTTCTTTAATTGTATCCCAGCAAATTCCACGTGCTGTTACTGTTGCATTTCCATAACTAGTAATTTTTCCACTAAAAGTTGCAGATGTTGTAGTTACATTAGATGGTGTAGATGTGGTTAATACCGGAACTTTCACTGTAGTTGTGGGATCCGTTCCATTATTTGTATCATCGTCAGGGTTGCAACCAGTTTGTGTCAATAATAATGCACCAATCAATACCAAAGTAATAACCCAAAAGCTTCTTTTCAACATTTTTATTTATATTTAATTGTTAGTCTTTTTTTTACTATTTTCTTTCTTTGAAGAATAATGGTTTTAAACATATTAATGTATTTATAAACAAAAGTAATTGTTATTATGTTTGTTTATTATACATTCTCTTTTAGTTTAATCGAACAAAAGTATAAAAAATAACTAGCTGTAACTAAAAAAAATACAAATTATTAATAACCAAATACAATATTTCTATTCATTTAAGGTCAATTCTAAAAACTCAAAAAAAATAGTTTTCCTCAGATTTCGCAAATATTCGCAAATTGATTTTTAAGATATTGTGTTTTTTATTCTGCAAAAATTAGCGAAATCTGCGGGAGATACTTAATTTTTAGAACTCTCCTTTAGTAAGTCAAGAATTTGTGAAATAATTATTGAAGGGCAACGCCCCACGATTAAAAAGCATGACATACAAAAGCAATCGTGTTTAATTATCTCAAAGCCCTTTGTGCTCCTTTGTGAAAAACCTTTGTGTAACTTTGTGGTAAAAAAAACTCCCACATCTCTCTTGAAATTTCCCCAGTCTTACATGAAACTTCCCAAGCCTTACTTTAAAGCAATTTTCTTTTACTATATACTTCCCAAGCCTTACTTAAAACTTCCCAAGGCTTATTTAAGATTTCCCAAGCCTTTTATGAAACTTCCCGAAGCTCACATGAAAGTATTTTTTTCTTACATGAAACTTCCCAAGGCTTATTTAAGTCTTCCCGAAGCTTATTTAAGTCTTCCCAAGGCTTACATGAGACTTCCCGAGACTTACTTAATTATTCAAAAATAAAACATGAAAGCTTCATATTTAGCATGTTATACTTAAATTTCCATTTAGTTCTGTGTAATTTGTTCTAAAACAAATTGATTAATTCTCCAGAATAAACATACCTTCATTTTTTACCTTTCTTCTTTTTTATTTAAAATAAGAACGAATAAGCGTACTTTTGCATTTTATTAATATATGTATGATGACTTTTGATGAATTAAACCTAAACAAACCATTATTAAATGCTTTAGATGATTTGGGATTTAAAAACCCCACTTTAATTCAGGAAAAAGTATTCTCGGTAATGATGTCTGGCAAAGATGTCGTTGGTATTGCTCAAACCGGTACAGGTAAAACACTGGCATATTTACTTCCTTGTTTAAGACAATGGAAATTCTCAGGTAGTGGTTTTCCTCAGATTCTGATCATTGTCCCTACCCGGGAGTTGGTTGTGCAAGTGGTAGAAGAAGTAAAAAAACTTACTGCTTATATGAATGTAGTTGTTACAGGAGTATATGGGGGTGTTAATATCAATACCCAAATGAAAGTGGTTTACGATGGACTTGATGTTTTGGTTGCCACTCCAGGAAGATTATATGATATTGCCTTAACTGGAGTGTTGAGATTAAAAGCAGTAAAAAAATTAGTGATTGATGAAGTGGATGAAATGCTCAACCTTGGATTTCGACATCAATTGACCAGTATTTTAGATTTATTACCTGCTAAAAGACAAAATCTGATGTTCTCAGCAACCATGACTCCAGATATTGATGTGCTGATAAAGAACTTTTTCAACAATCCAGTGAAGATAGAGGCAGCACCAACCGGAACCCCCCTCGAAAGTATTAGTCAAACAGGTTATTTACTTCCAAATTTCAATACAAAAGTAAATTTGCTTAAACTTTTGCTTGCAAATAATACTGCAATGAGCAAGGTTTTGGTTTTTGTTTCAACCAAAAAACTCGCTGATAGGGTTTATGAGCAATTAGATATTAAATTTCCTGGTCAATTAGGTGTTATTCATTCCAATAAAGCTCAAAATTACAGGTTCAATACCGTAAAACAATTCGATAAAGGAGAATACCGTCTCCTCATTGCAACAGATATTATGGCAAGAGGATTAGATATTACCGATATAACACATGTTATAAACTTCGACATCCCCGAAATACCCGAAGATTATATTCATCGCATCGGACGTACAGCAAGAGCAGAAAAACAAGGAACAGCCATTTCATTTATTCTCGATAGCGAAATAGAACTACAAGCCGAAATTGAGGCACTGATGAAATGTAAAATCCCCATATCCACATTGCCTGAAGAGCTTGAAATTTCCAAAGTGCTTTTAGAAGATGAAATTCCTAAAGTTCAAATGAAGATTATTCAACCCAAGCTTAAAGAAGCTGGACCATCATTTCACGAGAAAAAAGAAAAGAACAAAAAGGTCAATGTCAAGATTCGTTATAAAGATAAAATGATGGCCAAATACGGAAAACCTAAAACCAGAGGACAGAAACCTACCAAGTAATTCGGTTTTTTTTTATTAATTATTTAAATTAGTTCTGTTTTAAAATATTGTAGTACAAATTTTAACCACAATTCAACAAGAATGTACATTAAATTATTTTTTTCTTTGTGAAATCTTTGTGTCTTTGAGTCTTGGTGGCATTATTTATTTAGGTTTTCTATAACATTCTAAAAAAGAACCAATAATAATTTTTAATTTATGAAAATACTTATCATACAGTTAAATGGAAATAACATTACAGAGGTTATTTCAGATGAAATTATAATCAAAAACACCCAGGATGCATTGGATATAATGGCTAATGCCAGTTATCAGGATTCGCATAAGATAATTATCCATGAAAAAAATATAATACCTGATTTCTTTGATTTAAAAACACGTATTGCTGGCGATATCCTTCAAAAGTTTTCTACTTATGATAAACAGCTTGCAATAATTGGAGACTTTAGTAAATATACCAGCAAAAGTCTTCGCGATTTTATTTATGAAAGCAACAGACAAGGACGCGTATTTTTTGTTTCTTCAGTTGAAGAAGCAAAAGAAAAACTAAGTAAATAGTGCTAAGTAATATTCAATAATGCAATATTCAGAAACACAATAATATTCTAAAAAAGAACAATAATTACAAAATAGATAAAATTTTGAATTGAATATAAGCATTCACCTTGTTTTATATACAAAACCTTCCGAGTACAACCCGTGCGCAAGCCCGAACGAC
Organism: Marinifilum sp.; assembly: GCA_020718065.1. Classification (GTDB taxonomy): domain Bacteria; phylum Bacteroidota; class Bacteroidia; order Bacteroidales; family CG2-30-32-10; genus CG2-30-32-10. Next base: position 19,569 of record DYDE01000065.1, read on the forward strand.
AAGCGGGCCAGCCACAGAGGGAATGACACATTTTTAAAAATTTCACGAATGTAGTCCTGCTTTTTTTGCAGGCTAATTCATTCGTAGAAATTTTAAAATGTGGCAGGGCGGGCTGAAGCATTTGTCGTTCTTGATTTTTTGCCTACTTTTTCATCAAGGAAAAAGTAGGAAGAGAAAAACAAAGTCACGTTAATATCGTGTTTTCAATAAATGAAAACAATAACTCCCAAAAACTTTTTATAATTTGATAAAAGGTTTTATAGTTTTTAATATTAGAAATTGCTGTTTATTATAGAACAGAACATTAAATAATATGCTTATCTCATACCTTACCTAAATAATATTATCTTTGTAGAAACGATAATAAAATGAATCTACTTAATTTTTCCGAAAGCTTTCCAGACGAAGAGAG
>DYDE01000066.1 GCA_020718065.1 Marinifilum sp.
TTTAGATTCAATACGTCAAAGAACATTTTCTTTATCTTTTTTTGCCGGACACTGAGAGTCGAAGAGTCCCTTCTTACCAAAGGATGCTGAAATTCGATGATCCTTTTTTAAGAAATCCTTCATTTTATTAAAAGATAAAGGGTAAATGTTCTTTCGATATTTTATAGTATATGATTAAAAAAATAATTTTCAATTGTTTTAATAGCTAAAATTATACCAAAACAATTTCAGTTTTAAAGTTTTAACTTTTTTTAACATTTGATTAAAAGAGACTTGGCAAGAAAAAGGTTTTTCTTTATTCTAAAAGAGTCAGTTTAAAAAGGTTTAAATTGGTTAATTTATCTTTATTTTTACTCTTTCATTCTTTTGTAAGTCGCAAAAATACAGTTATTTTTAACCACAAAAGACACAAAGGCTTTTCACAAAGGAACACAAAGTGCTTTTTAGACAATCCTTTTGTGAAAAAACAATATAGCTTTAGCCACATTAAAACAATTACTTGTTTTTCTTCAGGATTTGTTTTATCTCATTCAGTTTCATCAGTGCCTCAATAGGAGTGAGGGTATTGATGTCTATTTTCAGGAGGTCTTGTTTAATTTGTTCGAGCAAAGGATCGTCTAATTGAATGAAACTAAGTTGCATATTACTTTCTTTACCGGATTTTACGGATATTTCTTTGGTTTTTTCCTGTAAAGAAGAATTTTCATGTGATTTTTCGAGCTGAACCAGTATTTCTTCTGCCCGTTTTACAACATCATTTGGCATACCAGCCATTCTTGCAACATGAATACCAAAGCTATGCTCACTACCACCGGGGACTAATTTTCTTAAGAACAAAACTTTGTTTCCAACTTCTTTAATAGAAACATTAAAATTCTTAATTCTTGGCATAGAGGCGGCCATATCGTTCAGTTCGTGGTAATGGGTGGCAAATAAGGTTTTGGCTTTAAACTGTATATGTTCATGAATAAACTCAGCAATAGACCATGCAATAGAAATACCATCATAAGTACTGGTACCACGGCCTATTTCATCAAGTAAAATAAGGCTTCTGTCAGAAATATTATTTAGAATACTTGCTGTTTCGTTCATTTCTACCATAAAGGTAGATTCGCCAGAAGTAATATTATCTGAAGCTCCCACACGGGTAAATATTTTATCGACAAGTCCTATATTTGCCTGTTGGGCAGAAACAAAACATCCCATTTGTGCCATTAAAACGATCAAAGCTGTTTGTCTTAACAAGGCAGATTTACCCGACATGTTGGGACCGGTAACAATAATAATTTGTTGCTTCTCATTGTCCAGATAAATATCGTTGGCAATATATGTTTCACCCAAAGGCAGTTGTTGTTCAATCACAGGATGCCTGCCATTAATAATATCCAAAACTAAACCATCATTAATGGTTGGTCGGGAATAATTGTTCTTTTTGGCAATAGATGCAAAAGACAACAAACAATCTAAACGGGCTATCAAAGTAGCATTAAGTTGTATGGGTTGAATATAATCGAGAAGAGAAATTACAAGTTCATTATATAGTTTTGCTTCGATGGCAAATATTTTTTCTTCAGCTCCGAGGATTTTTTCTTCATAAACTTTTAGTTCTTCGGTAATATAGCGTTCGCAATTGGTAAGTGTTTGTTTTCTGTGCCATTCTGGTGGTACTTTGTCCTTATGTGTATTGGTAACTTCAATATAATAACCGAAAACATTGTTATAGGCAATTTTTAGTGAGGGAATGCCCGTATTTTCTATTTCTCTTTGTTGAATTTTTAAAAGAAAATCTTTACCAGAATAAGCCAGTTCTCTTATTTCATCAAGTTCCTGAGAAATGCCATTGGAAATTACATTGCCTTTATTCAACATTACCGGGGCATCGGGATTGATCTCTTTTTCAATTCTATCCCTGATCAATAAACAAGGATTTAATTGTTCGGCAATTTTTTTAAATGCAATATTATTGCTCTCCTGACAAAGATTCTTAATTAATTCGGTAGCATAAAGTGCCCGTTTTAGTTGAATTAATTCTCGGGGTAATACTTTTCCTATAGCAACCTTGGAAATTAATCTTTCTATATCACCAACTTGTTTTACCTGTTCTGTAAGTAAATTATAAAAGTCAGGTTTGTCAATAAAATATTGAACAATATCGAGTCTTTCATCAATGAGTTGTTTGTTTTTGAGGGGCAATGCAATCCATCGTTTCATTAATCTGGCACCCATGGGCGAAATAGTATGGTCTATTACATCCAGTAATGTTTTTGCATTTTCATTGTTGGTTGAGAATAGTTCCAGATTACGGATGGTGAATTTATCGAGCCATACATAATGTTCTTCTTCTATTCTACTGATCTTGCAAATGTGTTGTACTTTGTCATGCTGCGTTTCGGCAAGGTAATGTAAGGCTGCTCCGGCTGCAATGATTCCTGCTTCAATATTGTCAATTCCATAACCTTTTAAAGATATAGTTTTGAAATGCTTGAGTAATAGGTCATAAGTGAAATCGTGGGTGAATACCCAATCTTCGAATGAGTTTATATAAAACTTAGAACCAAAAGTTTCCTGAAAATCCTTTATTTTATTTTTCTGAATGATTACTTCACTTGGACGGAAACCTTGTAATAGTTTATCAATATATTCAAAATTTCCCTGGGAAATTAAAAACTCACCAGTAGAAACATCAAGAAATGAAATACCAGACAACTTTTTATCATAATGAACCGCAGCTAGAAAGTTATTGGACTTATGGTCTAAAACTTTATCGTTATATGCAACACCAGGGGTAACCAATTCGGTAACTCCGCGTTTTACAATTTTTTTGGTGAGCTTGGGATCTTCTAATTGGTCGCATATAGCCACTCTCAATCCGGCTCTTACCAATTTAGGTAAATAAGTATCAATAGCATGATAAGGGAAACCCGCTAATTCTATAAAAGAAGCAGAACCATTGGCTCGTTTTGTGAGAACAATGCCCAAAATGCCGGCAGTTTTAATTGCATCCTCTCCAAATGTCTCATAAAAATCGCCAACCCTGAAAAGCAATAAAGCATCAGGGTATTTCGCCTTGATGGTGTTGTATTGTTTCATTAACGGTGTTTCAGCTACTGTGTTTTCGTGTTTTTCTGTCAAAGGAGTTTTATTTATTGTAAAAGAAAACAAAATTAAAAAAATAGCAAAGAAGTTTCGTTATAGTTTGATATTTTTGTAAAAAATTTGATTGGCTTTTCTTTAATAAGCATGCGAAAATTAGCAAATAGCGAACTAAACAGGATTGGTGTTGATGAATTTAAAAGGATTAAGAAAAATCCAATTGTTATAATATTGGATAACATAAGAAGCATGAATAATATAGGCTCTGTTTTCAGAACTGCCGATGCTTTTTTGATTGAAGCAGTTTATTTGTGTGGAATAACAGCAACACCTCCTAATAAAGAAATTCATAAAACAGCATTAGGTGCTACAGAATCTGTTGATTGGGTTTATTTTAGTACAACCAATGAAGCTATTGAGGAATTAAAAACAAAAAAGTATCATATTTTTGCTGTTGAACAAACAGATAACAGCATCATGTTAAATGATTTTAATCCGAATGCATATAATAAGGTAGCTTTTATTTTTGGTAATGAAATAAATGGAGTGGAAATTGAAGTTGTAGAAAAAGCAGATGGATGTATCGAAATTCCTCAGCATGGCACAAAACACTCATTGAATATTTCTGTATCGGCAGGCATAGTTATATGGGATACCTTTTTTAAATTAAATAAGAAAAGCCAAAATGCTTAAAAGAATATTAAGAAAGCTTGGTGTTTTTAAAATACTTAACCCGATATTTATAATATCTAAAAAAATAGTATTACCTGGTTTTGATGGACTTCCATTGTATGATGTAGCAAGTTTCTTTTTTAAAGGAATACAGGAAGGTGCAATCACAACAAGAGCTTCATCCCTGGCTTTTAAATTTTTTCTTGCTTTATTTCCTGCAATAATATTCTTTTTTACACTTATTCCTTATATCCCTGTTAGTGGATTTCAGGATATTTTAATGAGCCTGATTCAACAAATTATACCAGATAAAACGTATGAAGTAACAAAATCTACCATTGAAGATATTATTAAACATCAGCATAATGGTATGTTGTCAATAGGATTTATAATGGCATTGTATTTTTCTACAAATGGAGTATTTTCAATAATAGAAGCTTTTAACCAGACTTTTCATGCAATAGAAACCAGAAGTAACTTCAAACAAAGAGTTGTATCGGTTTTTCTGGTTTTAATTATCACTTTGATGATAATTATTGCAATATCACTATCAATAACCGAACAAACCGTATTAAAATATATACTCCATAAAGGTATTCTGAAAAGTCATCTGATATATAATTTGATAAGAGTTGGCAATTGGCTTATAATGCTTGCCTTATGTTTTTTCACGATCTCTTTTCTCTATTTTATGGCACCAGCAAAGAAAGTTAGATTCCGTTTTATTTCTGCAGGGTCAACTTTAGCAACATTACTAATAATTGCTACTTCACTTTGTTTTAATATTTATATAAATAGCTTTTCTAAATACAATGCATTGTATGGTTCTATTGGAACATTGATAATACTGCTTATGTGGTTTTATATTAATTCACTTATACTTTTAATTGGGTTTGAACTAAATGCAAGCATAAGCAATGCTAAGAAGAATCGCATAGTTCAAAAAAAGAATACCTATTGGGACAATATAAAAGGAAGTAAAAAATCATAACCCCATTTATATTATATTATTTCCAATTTCTTCTTTATGAATAAAATTGATTTTATTGATTTCTTATCCATATAACCCTTCTTTTGCTATTATTCATTGGATAAGTGCAAGCACATAATATTTCTTATTGTACTAATCAAAAGCTGAAAAATATTTTAACATCTATTTAGTTGAATATAATATTTTTTTTAACTTTGACTTTCCTTAATTATCTCATTACTTTTTTTTATAAGGAAAGCAGATAATTTAAACATTTTACTAAGCTATAAATATGAAATGCTCATAAACAAATGCATGCCAAGCCGAATGAATATTTATAGGACATTCTTATAACTTTAAAAAACAAAATAAATAAACATATGAAATTTAACATTAAATTATCTCTCACAACATTAATTGTTTTTATTGGTTTTTATTGTTCTTCTCAAACAAAACTATTGACCCTTGAAGACATAATGACCAATCCCAAGTTATATTCAGCATCACTTAGTCAATTAAGCTGGATGGGAAATACTGAAAACTATGCATATATAGCCAACAATGCTGTTGTTTCCGGCAAAGTAGCTGACAATAAAAAAGACACTATATTACGGCTGGCTGACTTAAACAAAACTTTACCTTCATTAAATATAAAAGCATTAAAAAGAATACCTGCTTTAACATGGATAAACAGCAATACATTTACATTTATTGCAGAAAATCAATTGCTGTTATATGATATACTTGCAAATAAAGCCAAAATTATAAACAAATTTGATGAAGGTTCTGAAAATATGGATATTGAAACCAATACTCATAAAATTGCCTTTACCAAGGATAATAACTTATACATAGCATCAGATAATAAAATAATTAATGTTACAAACGAAACCAATAAGGACATTGTTTGTGGACAATCGGTACACCGCAATGAGTTTGGTATAGAAAAAGGAACATTCTGGTCTCCCAAAGGAAATTTTCTTGCATTTTATCGCATGGATCAAACAATGGTAACAGATTATCCATTGGTTGACATCGAAACCCGGATTGCCTCATTAAATAACATTAAATATCCGATGGCAGGGATGACAAGTCATCAGGTAACAGTGGGTGTTTTTAATCCTTTAACAAATAAAACTGTATTTTTAAAGACCGGCGAACCCAAAGAGCAATATTTAACCAATATTAGCTGGAGTCCAGATGAAAAATTCATATTTATTGCTGTGTTGAACAGAGAACAAAACCACATGAAACTCAACCAATATGATGCATCTAATGGAGATTTTATAAAAACCCTTTTTGAAGAGAAAAATAACAGATATGTGGAACCTTTACATGGTTTGTATTTTCTTAAAACAAAACCTGAACAATTTATTTGGATGAGTCAGAGAGATGGATATACACATCTGTATTTGTACGATATTACTGGCAAACTTATCAAACAACTAACAAAAGGTAATTGGATAGTCACAGAATTAATAGGCTTTGATGAAAAAGACAGTAAGATTTTTTATACATCAACACAAGAAAGTCCAATTGAAAATCATGTATATGCTGTAGATATAAAAAGTGGTGCAATAACAAAACTTACTTCAGCAAAAGGTACTCATTTTCCTGACTTAAGTAAAAATGGAAAATATATTATTGACAGATTTAACAGTACAACCATTACAAGAGAAATAGATTTAATTGATACCAAAGGTAAGTTAGTACAAGTTTTATTAGAAAATAAAAACCCACTTAAAGACTATAAATTAGGGAATACAAATATATTTACGATCAAGACTGATGACAATTCAGATTTATATTGTAGAATGATAAAACCTGTTGATTTTGATTCTACAAAGAAATACCCAGTAATAGTTTATGTTTATGGAGGTCCACATGCACAACTTATCACAAATACCTGGCTTGGTGGTGCTGGATTGTTTTTAAACTATCTTGCCAGTAAAGGATATTTAGTTTTCACGCTTGATAATAGAGGTTCTACTAACAGAGGTTTTGAATTTGAAAGCTGTATTCATAGAAATTTGGGTGTATTAGAAGTTGCAGACCAAATGAAGGGAGTAAATTATTTAAAGAAATTAAAATATGTAGATTCAACAAGAATAGGAGTTGACGGTTGGAGCTATGGTGGTTTTATGACCATCTCTATGATGCTTAAAAACCCGGGTGTTTTTAAAGTTGCAACTGCTGGAGGACCTGTAATTGATTGGAAATATTACGAAGTTATGTATGGCGAAAGATATATGGATACTCCAGAGGAAAATCCTAAAGGATATGAAAACGCAAGCCTATTAAACAATGTTAAAAATTTGCAAGGCAAGTTGATGCTCATACATGGAACAGTTGATGGAACTGTAGTATGGCAAAATAGTTTAACATTTATTAAAAAGTGTATTGATGAAGGTAAACAAGTTGATTACTTTGTTTATCCCGGTCACGAACACAATGTTAGTGGACCAGACAGAATCCATTTATTTAGAAAAATAGAAACTTATTTTAATGATTATTTATAAATATTATCTAAACCTGATTATCAAATAAATTAATTATGAAATGTCCAGAAACAAATACATACCGAATAGGTTTTGGGCATTGCATGTGACCTAATAATAAAATTTAAAAAATCACACATGAAAAAATTACTTACAATTTTATTTGTTTTAACAGTTTCATTATCAACTTTTGCACAAATGGGGCAATGGCGTGATAAAGAAATGGAAGTTAAAGTTATTATCAATAATATTAATGACGCAAAAACCTTAGCAAACCTAAAATTAAATGGAGATATTTATACTTCCTACGCAATGATGTATGTTACTCCCAAAGAATTTGAAAAAATCGAAGCAACAGGATTAAAGTTTGAAGTTTTAAAAGAAAACTTAAATGAATACTATAAGAACTTTTGGAATTCAGATGTTCCTGCAGGTTATTTTACATATCAGCAAATAGTAGATTTAGCGGATAGTTTAGCTACTGCTTTTCCAACTATATGCAGGAAAATATCTTTCGGTACTTCTGCAGGTTCACTTCAATTGTGTGCATTAAAAATTAGTGATAATGCCATTACAGACGAAAACGAAGCAGAAGTAATGTTTGATGCTGGTATTCACGGAGATGAAATTGGTGGACCTCAAAATGTTATGCTTTTGGCAAGAGAATTATGTAAAGGTTATGGCTCAAATACCACTTATACAAATTTAATTAATACCAGAGAAATTTGGCTTTATTATATGGTTAATCCTGATGGTAGAACCGGAGCTATGTCTCGTTATAATGCAAATGGAATTGATTGTAATAGAAACTGGTATTACATGTGGAATGATGAATGTACTTCAGGTGCTCCAAATTCACAACCAGAGACAAGGGCATTATATAATTGTATGTATTATAATCAATTTGTAGTTCACACTTCTTATCATAGTGGAACTGAATTTATTTCATATCCTTGGAGCTATAGAGCAGATTTATGCCCAGATAATTCACACATCAATCAACTTGCTGGAATTTATGCCTCAACTTCTGGTTATACTAATATTCCTTATGAACCTGGTTTTACTGGAATGTATGCTATAAATGGAAGTTCGAAAGATGCAAATTATGCTTGTACTGGTTCTGTGAGTTGGTCATTAGAAATTTCTCTTTCTAAACAGCCACCTGCTAATCAAATTTCAATGTATTATAATTACAACAAACCTGCAATGATTAAAATGATTGAATATGCTGGTTATGGTATTGAAGGAATTGTAACTGATGCAAATACTAGTTTGCCTATACCGGCAATAATTTTTGTTAATAATTTTTTCCCTTGCTATACAGATCCTGTTGTTGGTGATTATCATAAATATCTTACTGCTGGAACATATTCTATTAAAGTAGTTGCAAATGGTTATCAAACCCAAACAATAAATAATGTTGTTGTCAACAATTTGGCTTCAACAATAACCAATGTTCAAATGCAACCATTGGCAAAACAATTTGTTTATAAAGTGGTAGGATGTCAAATTCCAGATAATAACTTTTCTGATGAAGCTAATACTCCTGCTGTGATTGGAACCAATGATAATATCAATTATTCAATTGGTAAAAATGGATGGATTGTAATGGATATGCAAACAACTGTATATGACAGACAAGGAAATGATATAAAAGTATATGAAGGAGATGCAACTTCAGAAGGCTATACTTGTTATGCAGGTACTACATTCTATGGTCCATGGACTTTGTTGGGTACCGGTACAGGAACAACTGAATTTGATTTTGCTAATAAAACCTCAGATGCACAATTTATTAAAATTGTTGATGATGGAGACGGTGTTCAAACTGGTGCTGATATTGGTTTTGATCTTGATGCAATTGAAGCGCTTCCACATGCTTCTGGTGTTTATCTTACCATGATAAATTATTCAATTAGCGATCCTACTCCTCTTGGTAACAATAATGGAAGAATCGATCCAAACGAAACAGTAACAGTTACAGTTAATATAAAAAATAATGGCGATGTTGCTGCAAACAATACTATTGGAAGTTTATTTGAAACAAGTTCATATGTGACACTGGGAAGTTCTTCAATAAACTATAATAATATAGCTCCTGGTGCAACCGTTCAGGGAAGTTTTACTTTAACAACCACCCCTTCCGCACCATTAGGAAGTAACTTTATAGTTGAACAATCAATTACCGCCAATTCTGGAGGTTATACAACTTCAAAAAATATGATTTTCACTATTGGCCAATTAGTTGAGGATTGGGAAACAAACACATTTACTAAATTCCCTTGGTATTTTGGGGGAAATGCAAACTGGACACTTACAAATGTGCTGCCATATGAAGGTGTATATTCTGTAAAATCTGGAGTAATTGGTAATAGTCAATCATCTGTTTTACAGATTAGCTATAATGTTGCTACTAACGATTCTATATCATTTTATAGAAAAGTATCATCCGAAAGTGGTTACGATTACCTTAAATTTTGGATTGATGGCACAGCTGTTGGACAATGGTCTGGAACTGTTGCTTGGTCTAAAGTTAAATATCCGGTAACTCAGGGACCTCATTTGTTTAAATGGGAATATATGAAAGATGTTAGTACTGTGAGTGGTAGCGATTGTGCATGGGTTGACTACATTGTTTTTCCTTCACCTGCTCCTGATTTTATTTCCGATAATCTGGCAAATAACTCTATTTTTGTTTATCCAAATCCTGTAAAAAATGAGTTTAACATTGTTTTAAATTCAGAAAACAATCAGGTATTCGATATTAAATTAATGTCTGCTGTAGGAAATCTTGTATATCAGGAAAAAAATGCTTTGATTCACTTAAAAACAATAAATGTAAACAATATTAAAGCTGGTATGTATATACTTGTTATTGAAAACAAGGATAATGTTTATTATAAAAAACTAATTATCCAAAAATAAACAGATAGTCATATAATAATTCATGTAAATAAAGCAGGATAGCAATTCCTGCTTTATTTTTTTTCTAAAATTGATTATAATTTACCGTTTAATTAAAAATCACTACCGTTAATAAAATATATTTTTTTTGATTTGATTTTTTTGTATTTTTAAAAAAAAACAATAAAATGAAAAAATCAAAATATGAAATATTGAAAGTAATATTTGGTGTGTTTTTATGTGCTATTGTTTTTTATAATTTAAATGCACAAAATAAAGCATATAATTATTCCGATTCTTGGGGAAAAGAAGGCTGCGAAATTATAAGTAATGATTCAAAATCACTGGTTATTAATTTTTCTATTAATCAATTTTCAATAAATGATAAATTAATTAATGGACAGAAAATGCAGAATATTGTTTTCAAAGGCATATTTTTACCAAATGAAGTTGGAACTCCTAATTTGCCCATAATAAGTAAATTCATTGCTATTCCCCAAGGTTCTGAGCCGAAAATTAAAATAATTTCATATAGAACCGAAATTTATAAAGATTATAATATAGCTCCTTCGCCGGAAATCCCTCTTCAAAAAAACAATGCTCCACTAAGTTATATTAAAAATGATAGTATTTATGGATTAAATAAATTTTATCCATCTGAATTTATTTCCTCTTCATTACCAATGCAGATACGTAATTTAGATTGCTTTATTTTGGGAATATGTCCTTTTCAATACAACCCAATTAGCAAAGAAATTAAAGTATATAGAGATATAAAAATTGAAATTACGTACGAAGGTGGTAATGAGAATTTTGGAAATGATGCATATAGAAGCCGTTGGTTTGACCCAATATTAGAAGATGTTATTTTTAATTGTTCTGATTTGCCAAAGATTGATTATGATAAAAGATATATTAACAATATTAAACAAACAGGATATGAGTATATTATTATTTCTCCTTCTGATCCTGATTATCTGCAATGGGCAGATTCTTTAAAGAAATTCAGAACAGAGCAGGGAATAAGCACAACAGTTATTTCTCTTGCTGATATTCCCAATGGAAATACTTCTGATGGGATTGAAACTTGGATAAATGATGCATATAATAATTGGGAGATTAAACCAGTTGCAATATTATTATTAGGTGATTATGGTGGATCTGTTTCAAATAGTGTTATGTCGCCATTTTATAATTATGATGAATATCGTTGTACATCGGATAATATTTATGCTGATATTGATAATGATCAGTTACCAGATTTAATCATTACACGCATTCCGGCCAGTAATGCGAACCAGCTGCAAGTGATGGTGAGTAAATGCCTGAATTATGAAAGAACACCTCCTTCTGATTATCTTTTTTACAATCAGCCTATAACTTCTATGGGTTGGCAAACAGAACGATGGTTTCAACTTTGTACCGAATCAATTAGTGGTTTTTTTAAACATAATCTTAATAAAAATCCAACCAGAATTAATACACTAATTAATGGAAAACTAATAAGTGATCCTTGGTCAACTGCATCTAATTCTACAACACTAATTAATTATTTTGGTGCTAACAATTTAGGTTATATTCCTAATACACCACAGGAATTGGGGGGGTTTGAGGGAGGAAATTATTCAGACATTATACATACTGTGAACAATGGTGCTTTTATGCTTATTCATAGGGACCATGGAGGTGTCGATCTATGGTGTCATCCAGAATTTAAAATTGATGAAGTATCAAAACTTTCTAATAAAGATTTAAGCTTTATAATTTCAGTTGATTGCTTAACAGGCAAATATGATGAAAATAATGATTGTCTTATCGAACAATTTATTAAATTAAATGATAATTATGACAATCTGGGAGCTTTAGGAGCTATAGCTGCGACAGGTAGTTCTTTTTCATTCGTTAATGATGTTTATTTATGGGGTGTTATTGATAATTTTTGGCCAGAATTTTTACCTGATTATGGTACTGGTAATTTTAATCGTAGTATTTACCCAGCTTTTGGAAATTTTGCTGGTAAATATTTCCTTAAACAAACAAGTTGGGTTTGTAAATCAGATTATAAAGATATAACCTTCAACTTGTTTCATATGTTTGGAGATGCATTTCAAATTGTTTATGACGAAGTTCCCAAAAAACTTAATGTTTCCCATAACCCTTTCTTATTTGTTGGAGCAGATCATTTTACTGTAAGTGCAGACTCTGGTGCATTTATTGTTATAACTGCTAATGAAGAAATAATTGCAAAAGCCACAGCTACAGGTTCTCCCCTTTCAATTTCTATTCCTCCTCAAAACTTTCAAACAAAAATTGTTATTACTGTTACCAAAAATAATTATATTAGATATAGAAAAGAACTGGAAACAATTAATGTTAATGGACCCTATTTTATTTTAACTTCAAATTCTATTTCCGATCCAATACCTTATGGAAATAATAATGGTTGTTTGGATTATGGAGAAACTAATTTCTTAAATTTAAAAATAAAAAATATCGGTATTGAGCCAGCAAATAACGTTTTAGTGGAATTTAGTACTTCTGATATGTTTGTTAATATTGGGAAAACCCAGAAAACTATATCTTTTCTCCCCATTGATAGTGTTGTGTATTTAAAGAATTACTTTGATTATACTATTGCAAAGAACATCCCTGATAGACACAAAATCACATTTATTATTACTATTAAAAACACCACAGAAACCTGGACTTTTAAAATTAATAAAGCTGTAAATGCACCTGAATTGGATGCAGGAGATGCTTTTTTTTCTGATAAGTTACCAGGTGGTAATAATAATGGAATATTAGAAACATATGAAACAACTGAATTTTTTATTAATACCTCTAATATAGGTCACTCAGATATAAATAAATTAAATGTAATCTTAACTTGTACTGATTCGAATGTTATAATCGAAAATAACTCTAATATTAGCAACCTAGTTATTAATGAAACTAAAAAATGTATATTTACAGTAAAAATCAATGAGGATGTATCAACTGATTCTATTCAATTTAATTTTAAAGTATTTACACCTGATAATAATTATTTTGTACAAAAGGACTTTGTTAAAATAGCAAATATATATTATGAGGACTGGGAGACTAATAATTTTAATAAAATGCCCTGGATAGGAAGTGGAAATAAAAACTGGACTATTATCAGTGGGAATGGTAAATTTGAGGGTTATTTTTCTGCAAAATCAGGTAAAATTAAAGACAATGAAGAATCTAATCTTGACATAACGTTTACTTCAGCAATAAATGATACAATTTATTTTTATAAAAAAGTATCATCTGAGTCAGCTGATTATTTGAACTTTTTTATTGATAATTTAAAACAACCTTTAACTTATTGGTCAGGTACTCGTGACAAATGGACATTAGAAAAATTTCCTGTTAAAGCTGGAACTCATTTATATCGCTGGCAATATATTAAAAATTATCGTTTGAGTGGAGGAGATGATTGTGCTTTGATTGATTGCATTGTCTTTCCCAAATCAGCAAATACGTTACGCTATAAACAATCATTTGAAAATAGTATCCAATGTTTCCCAAATCCATTTGTTAATACTACAACCATTTCTTATGCTTTAGAAAAGGAATCTGAAGTATCTATAGTCTTGTTTAATACAATTGGAGAAAAAATATCTGCTATTATTGAAAATGAAAGAAAAGCTAAAGGTTTTCATCAATTACAATTTGAAAGAAAAGCTATTCCATCTGGCTTATATTATTTATTTTTAAAGATTGATTCCCAGATAATAACATGCAAATTTGTTATCACAGATAATTATTAAAAAATTATAATTTTCTTCTTCTAATAATTGGTTAGAGATAATAATATTTATTAATTTTATTTGCTAAATTTTACTTTTGATAAGCAATAAAGTTATAATTTTGCAACAAATTTAATCAATTTCAATAACTAGTAAGCCAAACTAGTAAATCAAAATTATTTTTCATAATAATTGTACTTTTTAAATGAGAAGAAAGCTTTTAATTAGAGATTTAACCCTAAGGGATGGACAACAATCATTGTTTGCAACCAGAATGACTCAATCACAGGTGGATAGTGTACTCCCATACTTCAAAGAAGCTAATTTTTATGCTATGGAGGTTTGGGGAGGTGCAATACCTGATTCTGTAATGAGATATTTGAATGAAAATCCATGGGAGAGACTCGAGAAAATAAAAGAAGCAATAGGTGATGTCTCAAAATTAACTGCTTTATCAAGAGGTAGAAACTTATTTGGATACAATCCTTATCCTGATGGTGTTATTGAGGGCTTTAACAGGAATGCTATAAAATCAGGAATTGGTATTATGCGAATATTTGACGCATTGAATGATGTGGAGAATATGAAGTCCACAATTAAATTTGTCAAGAAAAATGGTGGTATTGCTGATTGCACTATTTGCTATACAGTAGATCCGAAATTTAAAACGAAAGATCATTTAAAAGCCCTACTCCATGCTAAGCTTTTACCAAATAAAATCTTTACTGATGATTATTTTGTGGAAAAAGCGAAGATTTTGGAAGATCTGGGAGCTGATATGATATCATTAAAAGATATGGCAGGGCTAATTCCGCCAATTAGAACAGGTAGACTTATTAGAAAACTTAAAAACACTTTAACCATTCCGGTTGATTTTCATACTCATTGCACACCCGGTTTTGGGTTAGCTTCTACATTAATGGCTATAGTTAATGGAGCAGATATTGTTGATACATCAATATGGCACTTTGCTGGTGGACCTGCTGCACCAGCTTTTGAAATTATCCAAATATTATGCGACAAGATGAATATTGAAACAGGGGTCAATCTTGATGCTGTTGTGAATATCAATAATAAACTTAAAGAAATACGCAAAGAACTTGCACCTTTTGATAGTTATAAAGACAAAATCCCCAATGATTTTGATATAACAAAAGATAAAATACATCCTGAAATAGAAGAATTATTTGAATATGCAATTGCCTATGCCAAAGCAGACAAAGAAGCAGAACTGCTTGATGTCTGTTTAAGGATAGAAAAGTATTTTAATTTTCCTGAACCGGATGAAAATGTAAAATTTGCCGAAATACCCGGTGGGATGTACACAAATATGTTGGAACAACTTAAACAACTTAAACTTGAGGCACTTTTACCCAGAGTTTTGGAAATTATACCTACTGTAAGACTTGCTGCTGGATGTCCTCCTTTGGTAACACCTACAAGTCAGATTGTTGGAGTTCAGGCAGTGAATTGTGTAATAGATGAAAACAAAGGAGTTCCTTATTATACAACTAAATCTATTCAGTTTGTTAATCTTGTAAAAGGTTCTTATGGAAAAACACCAATTCCAATTGATCCTGAATTTCGCTTAAAAGTGGCAGGTGTAAAAGAAGAGACACCTTATAATCCATCATATCATAGAACTCCAGAAAATCCTGTTTTTGAAGAATATGGAGGTGTTAAACTTGCTCAAAATGAAAAAGAAGAATTGCTTCTTGAGCTATTTCCTTCTGTTGCTAATAAATATTTAAAGGATAAAATTGAAAATAATTACCTTGCTGAAATCCATAAAGTAGAAGAAGAAAAACAAAGGAAAATAGATGAAGAAAAAGCCAAATATGCTAATTTAACTCCAGAAGAAAAGGAACAAAGATTAATGCATGGCTTATACAATTACAACTGGAATACTTACGGAAAATCCGAATAATAGAAATTCCAAATAATTTGCTTATAATATTTAATGTTAAAAGATCTTACTGTTGGAAAAGAAAGCAAATTAATTTTTTTATTTGCATTACCAATGCTTTTGGGTAATGTTTTTCAGCAACTTTATAATATTATTGACAGTATTATTGTTGGTCAATACCTTGGAAAAGGAGCATTGGCAGCTGTTGGAGCTTCGTTTCCTGTTGTTTTTGTTTTAATCTCTCTCATAATTGGTATTTCTTCTGGTTCAACAATTATAATATCGCAGTATTTTGGTGCTAAACAATACGAAAAAGTTAAACGCGCCATTGATACTATGTTTATTATACTTTTTTTTTCTTCAATAATAGTTACTGTTATTGGAATTTCTTTTAGTCATACAATTTTTGAATTAATGAAGTTACCTGAAGAAATCATAGGTGATGCTACTATTTTTTTTAATATAATAATTGGGGGTGTCGTTTTGCTTTTCGGGTTTAATGGCGTCTCTGCTGTTTTGCGAGGTTTGGGAGATTCAAAAACACCTTTGTATTTTCTTATAATTTCAACAATATTAAATATAATACTAGTTATCCTTT
The DNA here is from genome assembly GCA_020718065.1 of Marinifilum sp. GTDB lineage: Bacteria > Bacteroidota > Bacteroidia > Bacteroidales > CG2-30-32-10 > CG2-30-32-10. The sequence goes on from DYDE01000066.1 coordinate 16,418, forward strand.
TTGTAGTTGTTTTTAAATGGGGAATAGCAGGTGCTGCATTTGCAACTGTTATTGCTCAAGGTGTATCATTTATTCTTGCAGTTATATACCTTAATAAATATCATTCTATAATCAATTTTTCGTATAAAAATATTGTTTTTGATAAAGATATTTTTTATAAAAGCTTAAAAATCGGAATTCCCTCTGGTCTTCAGCAAACATTTGTTGCAATAGGTATGATGGCATTGATGAGAGTTGTTTCTGATTTTGGCACAAATACGATTGCTGCATATACTGTTGCTGGAAGGATTGATTCTTTTGCTGCTATGCCAGCAATGAATTTCTCAATGGCTTTATCTACATTTGTTGGACAAAATATTGGTGCAAATAAAATAGACAGAGTAAAAAAGGGTTATATTGCAACACTATGGATGACTGGTTTTATTTCTATAATTGTAACATTGTCTGTATATTTTTTTGGAGAGCAAATGATGTCGCTTTTCTCTAATGATCATGAAGTTATTCAAATCGGAAAATCATACCTGATAATTGTAAGTTCTTTTTATATCCTTTTTTCTTTTATGTTTGCAAACAATGGGGTGTTAAGAGGAGCTGGTGATACTTTGGTGCCGATGTTTATAACTCTTTTTTCACTTTGGTTGTTACGAATACCATTTTCTTACATAATCTCAAAACAAATAGGAAGCGATGGCATTTGGTGGAGCATACCTTTAGCCTGGTTTGTTGGTTGTGTGCTTTCTTACATTTACTATAAAACAGGTAGATGGAAAAGAAAGGCATTGATAAAATATCCAATAATTGAAGAAATACCTATAGTTGAAAAATTACCGGACTGAAATACTATTGATTGCTTCTGATTGCTTCTACGGGATTTAAGCGGGATGCAGAAAATGCCGGTATAAATCCTGAAACCAACCCAATACATGCAGACAAAATTACACCAAACATTATATTTCCCCGAGATAAGGTAATTGCAAAATCGAAGGCATATGTTACAATCAGTGTGCCTGCAAATATTAATAATAAACCAACTATTCCTCCAAGAAGACAAAGAAAAATTGATTCAAATAAGAATTGTAATAATATAAAATAGTTTTTAGCTCCCAGTGATTTTTGAATACCAATAATATTGGTTCTTTCTTTTACTGAAACAAACATAATATTTGCAATGCCAAATCCTCCAACAAGTATTGAAAAACCGCCAATAATCCATCCTGCAAAAGCAACCATTTTAAAAAGCTCTTCAAAGCCTTGAGTTAGCAAGCTAGATTCATTTAAAGCAAAATTATCTTCTATTGTTGGTTTCAGCTTTCTGATAGAACGCATAACACCCGTTAACTCATCTTTTAACTCTTCATTAGATACGTTTTTTTTGGCTTTTACCATAATAACAGGATCGAAACCTTCAAAACTAATATCTATTAAGTTTTTTGCGAAATTTATCGGTAAAATAACCATTTTATCCGAACTGTTTCCAAAAGTACTTTCTCCTTCCTTTTTCAATACTCCAACTATTTGTACTTTTCTTCCGAATATTTTAATTTCTGAACCTATAGGGTCAATACTCGTAAACAATCCCTCTGAAATTGTGTTTCCAATTATTGCAACATTTCTACCACTAACAATTTCGGAATTAGTAAAATATCTTCCATCTATTATATCTATAGTTTGAACTTTTTCATAATCTTCCGACACACAAAGTATTGATGCTCCTTCAACACTATTTCCTAGTCTTTCAACATTTTTAGACATTGACAACAAAAAAGAACAAGCTTCTGCTGTATTACACCTTCTTCTAATTTCATCAACTTCTTCAGGTTTAGGAACAGGTCTTTTCATATATTTCCACCAAGGATAATCGCCACCAAAAGCCCAAGGCCACTTCTGTACAAATATTACATTATCACCTAATGATTCAATACTAGTTTGAATTTTATTTTTCATTGAGTCAACAACTGTAAATACAGAAACTATAGCAAAAATACCAATTGTAATACCTAATAAAGAAAGAACGGTCCTTAGTTTATTCACAATAATAGCTTGAAAAGCAAAAATGTAGCTCTCCCTAATTAACCTAACAAGTAAAATGCCTTGATTTTTCAAACTAAAATAATTTACTGTTTAATTCTTTTTTATTTTTTTTAACAATTTGGTTGAATAAACAAACTCATTTATTTCTTTATTATCAGTAATTAATATGTCATCATGATCGCCTTCCCACCAAAGCTTACCTTGGTTGATAAATGCTATTTTGTCGCCAATTTCAATAACAGAGTTCATATCGTGGGTATTGATAACTGTAGTTATTTGATATTCCTGCGTAATTTCTCTGATAAGGTTATCTATAACAATAGAGTTTTGTGGGTCAAGGCCGGAGTTGGGTTCGTCGCAAAATAAATATTTAGGTTTTGGAGAAATTGCCCTTGCAATTGCTACTCTTTTTTTCATTCCTCCGCTTATTTCAGACGGATATAGCTTATTGCTATTAACAAGATTTACTCTTTTTAAGCAAAAATTTGCACGTTCTTTTTTTTCTTCAGTTGTCATTATTGTGAACATAGATAAAGGAAATATAACGTTTTCCTCAACTGTCATAGAATCGAATAAGGCTGATCCCTGAAACAACATACCAATTTCCTGACGAAGTTGTTTACGTTCGTCAAATTGCATTTTGGTTAAAGGGCGTTCATCGTAGAATATTTCACCATTATCTATTTTCAATAATCCTACTAAGCATTTCATCAATACTGTTTTCCCAGAACCGCTTTGTCCTATTATCAAATTTGTTTTACCACGTTCAAAAAGGACAGAAATATTATTCAATACTTGTTTATCAACAAAACTTTTCGATATGTTGGCAACTTCTATCATGATAATAACAATTGCGTAAGTATCAGGTTGAAAAGAATAATTAAAATGCTTGCATGAACAACGGCTTTAGTGCTTGCTTTCCCAACTTCTAAAGCTCCACCTTCGGTATAGTAACCATGGTATCCTGCTACTGATGTAATGATAAATGCAAAAACAACTGTTTTAATTAAAGCATAAAATACTTCAAATGCTTTAAAGAAAGATTGTATTCCGAAAATATAAGCATCTGATGTAACAGATTGACCTCCTGCAGAAGCAATCCAACCGCCAAAAAGTCCAACAAACATACTAATGGTAATTACTATTGGATTAATTAACATTGCTGCAACTATTTTAGGGAGTATAAGATAACCAGCCGGATTTATTCCCATTATTTCTAAAGCGTCAATTTGTTCGGTTACACGCATAGTGCCAATTTCGGAAGCAATACGTGAGCCGACTTTTCCTGCAAGTATCAAACTAACAATTGTAGGTGAAAACTCCAACACCATTGACTGACGAGTTGTAAATCCAACAGTATAGCGAGGAACTAATGGGCTATCAATATTATATGCTGTTTGGATTGCAACAACAGCCCCCATAAAAATGGATATGATAATTACAATTCCTAATGAATCAATTCCTATATTATTT
>DYDE01000067.1 GCA_020718065.1 Marinifilum sp.
CTTGACGTTTTCATATCTGACACTGAGTTTTCTTGCAAATACGAAATAAGAAAATCCGAACATTGATTATTGAAATAAAAAAAGCGACATGTAATAATGTCGCTTTTTATTTTGTAAAAAGTTACATTTAATCTTTGCTAAGTATTGAAAGCAATTGTTTGCGTTTCTTATAATATTCGAGACCTTCTTCGTTGGCAACACCTTTAATAAAATTATCGAACATAATATCGAAAAGCGTTGCAAATGAAAAAGCCTGAGGCATAAAATGATTTGGGTCGTGGATATCTAATAGTTTACTAATATATCCCCTTGCCATTAATTCAATACTGATATCATTGCGATATATACCCTGACTTATTCCTTTTTGAAGGTTTATTTGAATTTTACCAAATATAAAATCTCTTCTTGCTTCGATGTGTTTTAAGTATATTTCAGGATAAACATTTTTTATATCATACGTTATTGAAGGATTAACAGATCGAAATCGTTTGCTTACTTCTTTACTGACAATTAAAAGAATATCAATAGCATTCATCCCCTCAAAATCGTACTCATCAAAAATTATATCAAAGCTTTCTCTTTCATTTCCAAGCACTTTATCAACTAAGTCTTCTTTACTTTTAAAATATTTATAAAAAAACGCTTGCTCAATTCCTTCTTTCGCACAAAAATCTTCAATTGAAGCATTTTGCACTCCAGATTTAAATAGAAACTCACGGGCTTTTTCGAGCAAAGGTTTTAGATTTTCTCCCATTATTTAAATTCTATAATTTTCTTCAATTCAAATATAATACAATAATTAACATTATTTTATTGTTTACAAATTTATTAATACTTTTTGTTTTATAATTATTAAAATTCCACTTAAATGTATTTATCTCTTTAACTTTCTCTGGAAGGAATTATATTGAAGATTAAATTTGTTTTTATAATTTCAAAAATTTATGTAGGTTTGACAATAAAAAACAATATAAACATTTTTGTAAATTGACATATGGATTTACCTGGAAAAACTATTGAAAGATTAAGCATGTATAGACGATTATTATTTAATTGCTTGAAAGAAGGCAAACACAACATTTTCTCGCATGAAATTGCTTCTTTAATGCATACAAAACCAGTTCAGGTCAGAAGAGATCTAATGTTAATAAGCCATTCTGGAAGCAAAAGCAAGGGATATATTATAAAAAACCTTATAGAATCTATTGGTCAAATTATTGATTCGCCAGAAGGTCAAAAAATGGCAATAGTTGGTGTTGGAAATTTAGGAAGAGCTGTAATAGGGTATTTTAGCGAAAAAAAACAAAAACTTTCTATTGTAGCTGCATTTGATATTGATTCTGAAAAAACGAATCGTAAAATCTCAGGTATAAATTGCTATCACATTAATGAAATGCAGGAAATTATAAAAAAAGACAACATAACAATTGGTGTAATTACTGTACCTAAAGACAATGCTATAGAAATATCTAATAAACTTATAAATAGTGGTATAAAAGGAATTCTTAATTTAACTTCTATGCCTTTAAAAGAAACTTCAAATATTTATCTGGAGGAATATGATATAATCACATCACTTGAAAAAGCTGCCTATTTTGCAAGTAAAGTTTGATGCTTAAGTTCAAGCATTAAATCATTAACAACATACAAGAACTCACTTAGGATCATTGCAGTTGCACCCCAAACCGTATAGCCATTTATTTCATAATAGGGAGCTGTAATAGATATTTTTCTATTTGTAGGTATTTGTTTTTTCAGGATAATGGGGTTTTCATTAAAGGCAAACAAATCAACATAAATAATTTCGGCAACTTCACTTGCCTGCTTTTTAAAATCTGGTTTTATTTTAGCATATCCAATATAAGGTTGTATAAAAAACTTACTAGGTGGCACATAAAGTTCTGAAAGCATACCTATTTTAATTATTTCAGATGCATCTGCATTCACTTCTTCCTGCGATTCTCTTACTGCTGTATTATAAAGATCAATATCCGTATTTTCAAATTTTCCACCTGGTAAACATATTTGCCCACTATGCATTCCATTATATATTGGACGCTGGGTAAGTACAAAAAACAATCTGCCATTATCATTATAAAGCAATATTAACACACCGCTTTTTTTAACATGCTTGCTTTTTAAAAACCTTGTTAATCTGGTTATCCTTCCCAGAGGAGACATTTTTAATTGTACTTTTAATCCAGGTAAAGGAATTGTTAGTTTTTCGGTTAGTTTACTGATGAAAAAATCAGGATTCATTGGGTTTGTATAAATATTTAAACAGCATATTTGGTTTTTATTTTATCAATTTCTTCTTTTTCGATAGTTTTAACATTTCCTAATAATTTTGCAGTAATTAAAGATTTTGCAGTAAATTCTGCAACTTCTATTCTATCGAATGCCTGTGAAATTGAATTGCCTGTTACGATTATTCCATTGTTTTTTATAAATACCAATGGTTTATCATAAGAAATATCATCACTAATTTTATCAATATTTGTATAACAGGATTCATAATCGGCATAAACAACATCTTTTAAAACAATAAAACTTTCAGGTACTGTTTTAGTGTCGAATATTGCATCAGAAAGACTGAATGCAAAACAATATGGTGCATAAGAATGTATAATACATTTAATTTCGGGATTTTTCTGATAAATTCTTTTTATTAATGGCATTGTTTCATGTTTATATATTATATCCAATCTTTCCAATTCATTAATAAACAAAAAGTCTTCGTATTGTGCAAGTTCCCAATCAACAGATTTTTGAGAAATTAAAACAGAATCATTATTTTTTCTTAAAGATATAGAACCTAAATTGCCTGTTATCAAATTATGTTCAAATGCCCGCCTTGCCATTAAGAGTAAAGAATTACAAGACAAATCGTAATTTATAAAAAACAATTTTGTTTTAACACTTTTTGATAAATAAACTGGGTTTTCAACCAAATCTAATTGCTCTGAGTTTAACATATTGATTTTCCCAAGATGTTTTGCATTGATGGATGCTTCGGCACAAATATTGAGCATTACAATTTTATGATATGCCTCTGTTATAGAATTATCAGCCACAACAACACCATGATTTTCCATCATAACAATTGAAAAGCCTTTATTAAACTCTGCCGAAACTGCATCTGCAAGTTTTTTAGTTCCCGGACAGATATATGGGACATTAGCAATTTCACCACACATTTTAAAAATATCAGGCTGTATAGCAGTATTAAGCTTTTCTCCTGAAATACAATACGCAACAACTAATGGAGGATGTGCATGAAGAATTGCTTTTATTTCCGGACAAATTTTATATATTGCCTGATGTAGCTGATACTCAGAAGAAGGCTTATGTTTACCCTTAAAATCATCTTCCTTAAGCACTCTAACTAAATCTTTTACATATAAATTTCCTTTGTCAATTGAAGCAGGGGTTATCCACATTACTCCATTTTTATCTTTCATTGAAAGGTTTCCACCCGAAGAAGAAGTTAGATTATTTTTATAGAGACGCTTAAGTACATCTACTAATTCGTTTTCTGGATGCATGGTTGGATTATAGATTTATTTAAAATATTTTTGTGATAGTTCAAGAAATTCATTAAAAATTGAAGAGTTGGTTGCAATAAGTTCTTTACCAAAAATATAATTGTTTCCCCCTTTAAAATCAGAAACTTTTCCACCAGCTTGTTGTACAATAAAAGCACCGGCTGCAACATCCCAGGGTCTTAATCCATATTCATAAAACCCTTCGAACCTGCCACAAGCAACATAAGCAAGATCGACAGCAGCAGACCCTAAACGACGTAATCCATGTGAATTTTTGAGAAAATGTCTAAACAAATCCATATAATTGTCTAACTTAGAATAATCGTAGTAAGGAAATCCAGTTGCAAGCAATGAACTACTAATAGTTGAAATGCTGGATACTTTAACAATCTGATTGTTGAGAAAAGCATTGCTTCCCTCCCAAGCATAGAAACACTCATCTTGATTAATCTCATAAACAACCCCAAGCACAATTTTATTATTCTTCATCAAAGCAATACTTATGGAATAACAAGGCAATCCATGAATAAAGTTCGTTGTTCCATCAAGTGGGTCGATAATCCAATTATATATTTCACCTTTTTTATCAGAGGTGTTCTCTTCTGCAATAAAACCAGCTTCAGGAAGAATCTCAGAAAGTGATTTAACCAAAGCTTGTTCTGAAGTTTTGTCAACATAAGTAACAAAATCGTTTAATCCCTTTGTTTCAATATCAGTATATCTTATTTTACTGACTTCAGATTGAATAAATCGCCCACCATTTCTGCTTATTTCACAGACTTTAATACACAATTCCTCGTAATTAATCATCTTAGTATTTTATTATTAAATTCCGTGTAAAATTAATCAAAAATACTGATTTTAATGAAAGAGGGATTATTAATAGAAGTATAATATGTTTTTTAGAATACTTTCTTGTATTTTAAATACATATTAGCTTTATACAACATATTCAAAATTTAAATATATTTGTAATTAGTAGTAATAAAAGTTTCTAAATTAAAAAGACAAATAAATGAATAATGAAATTTTTGAAAAAATAAAAAGTTTTATTGAAGAAGAAAGGTGGAAATATACTTTTACGCTAGAAAGAACAACTTTACTGGATGAAGATCTAAGTATTAATGGTGATGACGCAAAAGATTTCATTAGAGCATTTGGCAGAAAATTTAATACTGATGTTGCTAACTTCATTGCAGTAACTCAATTTGAAACAGATTGCGATGTCATCATCCCTGGCATGGTAAGATTTCTTGCAGGTAAAAAGAAAATAATATTTAAAGAGATTAAAATTGGCGATTTAGAACGTGCAGTTATTGCAGGCAAATTAGACGAAACAATTTTAGAAAGTAATTAACCATAGCAATAAGCTATAATTAGTATCAGCAAGAAAACGCCAATAATTTCGTTACTCTTGTTTTGAAAACAGTCGTTTACCCATGTAAACTCCTTGATTTTCAAAACTACAAAAGCCTCATTCTTGACGTTTTCTTATCTGACACTGTGTTTTCTTGCAAACACTAATTATCTTTATAGAACTACACTTTCAATTCAACACTTTTCTGTTGACAAACAATTGCTTACGCATATATTTGTTTTAAATCCAGAAAAGTATTACTTTTGTAAAATCAGATAAAACAGAAGTTATTTAATACCTTACCCCAAAAATTATAGAAATAATTAACAATTTCTTAAAATAATTTTTATTAAATAAAAGTTTTATTACTTAACTTAGCCTAGATTTTATTTTTATTTAAATCAAAATAGAATGGGATATATAAATTTTGACAAGAGTCAGCTTATCAACCTTGAATATTCTTTAAACAAAGAATTGATTCGCTCAAATAGGGCAGGTTCGTTTGCAAGCACAACAATTATCGGTTGCAATACCCGTAAATATCATGGTTTACTCATCAGCCAACAACCTAATCTAGATGGAGATTACCATGTACTATTATCCAACTTTGATGTTACGGTAATGCAAAGAGATGCAGAGTTCAACTTAGGTATTCATAAATTCCCAGGCTTTGGTATTTATAATCCCAAAGGACATAAATATGTCAGAGACTTTGTTACAGAACCTATTCCATTACTCACCTACCAAGTAGGTGGAGTTGTTTTAACAAAAGAAATATTACTTGCCCAAGAAGAGGAGAGAACACTCATTCGTTATACACTTGTTGAAGCTCACTCCCCTACCCGATTGAGATTCAAGCCTTTTTTAGCATACAGAAACTATCATACACTTAGCAAAGCTAATACCTATGTTGAAAACAGATACGAGCATATAAAAAATGGTATAAAAACAAGAATGTATAATGGTTACCCTTTTCTTAATTTCCAATTTTCTAAACATATAGAATACACTCATGTTCCTCATTGGTATTATGAAATTGAATATTTAGAAGAGATGGAAAGAGGTTATGATTACCATGAAGATTTATATGTACCAGGCTTTTTTGAAGTAGATATTGCGAAGGGAGAAAGTATCGTAATATCAATAGGCACAGAAGAAACAAACCCTTTAATACTTGGAAAATTATTTAACAACGAAGTAAAAGCCAGGGTTCCAAGAGATAGTTTTGAAAACAATTTGCGTAATTCAGCAGAACAATTTATTGTAAAAAAAGGTAAAAAGACAGAAATAATAGCAGGGTTCCCTTGGTTTGGAAGATGGGGAAGAGACACATTCATATCATTACCCGGATTAACTTTGGCTACAGATAAACCAAAAGTATGCAAAGCAATTATTGATACGATGGTAGATGATCTTGATGGACCTCTGTTCCCTAATATGGGAAGTGGAACTAATACTGTCCTTAATTCTGTGGATGCTCCTTTATGGTTTTTTTGGGCTTTACAACAATATGCCGATTATACAAAAACAAAAAAGAAAATCTGGAAAGAATATGGTGATAAAATGCGACTTATTCTTAATGGATATAGAGCAGGCACTCTTTTTAATATCAAAATGCAGGAAAATGGCTTAATATATGCTGGCGAACAAGGAAAAGCACTCACATGGATGGATGCTGTTGTTTTTGGCAAGCCTGTAACTCCTCGTATTGGAATGTGTGTTGAAATAAATGCTTTATGGTATAATGCAATTATGTTTAGTATTGAAATGGCTCAACTTGCCGAAGACGAAGATTTTGTTAGTCAGTGGGAAGAAGTAGCAAAAGAAATACCTGTCTCTTTCAAAGAAGTATTCTATGATAAAAACAAGTTTCAATTAGCAGATTATGTTTGTGGTGATTATAAAGATTGGTCAATTAGACCCAATCAGATAATTGCAACTTCTTTACCTTACACACCAATCAACGAACAAATAAGAAAAGAAGTAATAGATGTAGTGATGCAATATTTATTAACACCAAGAGGATTAAGAACCTTAGCACCACAACACCCCGATTATAAAGGCTCATATTTTGGCGATCAGGCAACCAGAGATAATGCTTACCATCAGGGTACAGTATGGCCATGGTTACTTGGACATTTTGCAGAAGGATATCTTCGGATTGTTGGCAAAAGCGGAATTCCTTATATCAAATCTCTTTATGATGGATTTGAAGCAGTGATGAAAGAACATGGTATTGGGACAATATCCGAAGTATATGATGGGGATCCACCACATAAAGCAGGAGGTGCAATTTCACAAGCATGGAGTGTAGCCGAATTATTAAGAATATTAACAATATTAAAAAAATATAACAAGTAAATATTATATTTGATCATTTGTATTAAAAGCTTAACCTTTCTTTTCAAACAATTTTAACAATATTTACAAATTGATTAAATAAAGAAACAAAAACCAAAACACATGAAAATACTAATGTTTGGGTGGGAATTTCCGCCACATATAACAGGAGGTCTCGGTACAGCATGTTGGGGAATGACAAAAGGTCTTTTAAAACAAGGAGTGGAAGTTATTTTTATTGTCCCTAAAGCTTATGGCGACGAAAATCAGGAAAATGTTCGTTTAATCAATGCCAGCGATGTTACAATCAATTTTAAAGAAGCTATATATCAGGAATACTGGAATATGATAACATATATGGAAATAGGTTCGAATCTCATTCCTTATGTATCTCCCGAAGAGTTCAGCAATATTGTTAATTTAAAAGAATCAGGAATTATTCAATCAGATGATAGTATCTTCTCCAGTCGTTTTGAATTTTCTGGCAAGTATGGCAAAGATCTGATGCATGAGGTGTCTCGTTATGCCTTAGTTGCAGCGACTTTAGCAGCAAGCCAGCAGTTTGATATTATTCATGCCCATGATTGGTTAACTTATCCAGCTGGAATTGCTGCAAAAAAAATAAGTGGAAAACCTTTAGTAGTTCACATGCATGCAACTGAATTTGATCGTTCTGGTGAAAACATCAACCCTAATGTTTTTGATATTGAAAAGAAAGGGATGGAAGCTGCTGATAAAGTTATAACTGTTAGCAATTTAACAAGACAGATAGTTATTGAACGTTATGGTATTGATCCTGATAAAGTAGTTACTGTTTACAATGCTGTAGAACCAGTAGAATATGATGAAATAAAAAGAAACGAACAAAAGTTCGTTAAAGAAAAAATTGTAACTTTTCTTGGTAGGGTTACATTTCAAAAGGGACCAGATTATTTTGTTGAAGCTGCATATAAAGTTTTACAAAAGGACAGCAATGTTCGTTTTGTAATGGCAGGACAAGGAGATATGTTAAACAGAATGATAAAACGGGTAGCTCAATTAAAAATAGCAACAAAGTTTCATTTTACTGGTTTTCTTAAAGGAGATGATGTTGATAAGATGTTTGCAATGAGTGATGTTTATGTGATGCCATCAGTATCTGAACCTTTTGGCATATCTCCGCTTGAAGCAATCCGTTCAAATGTTCCTGTAATCATATCAAAACAATCGGGAGTAGCAGAAGTGCTTAGACATGCACTTAAAGTTGATTTCTGGGATATAGACGCTATTGCTGATGCAATATATGGGCTTTTACATTATAATGCACTCTCACGAATGTTTATTCGTTTCGGAAGAGACGAAGTAGATAATATGAAATGGGAGAATGCAGCATATAAAATTAAAGAAGTTTATTTTTCATTATTGAATTAACTAATAACACCATACAAGATGAGATCAATTTGTTTTTATTTTCAGGTACATCAGCCGTTTCGCTTAAGAACTTACCGCTTTTTCGACATTGGTTCAAACCATCATTATTTTGATGACTATGCAAACAGAACGATACTTCGCAAAGTAGCTGAAAAATGCTATTTGCCCACTAATCAAACAATGCTTGACCTTATAAAAGAATATGGTTCTGCATTTAAAATTAGTTATTCCTTATCAGGAACTGTTATTGATCAGTTTGAAATGTACGGTCCTGATGTTTTAGATAGTTTTAAACGATTAGCTGAAACGGGTTGTGTTGAATTTATTGCAGAAACATATTCTCATTCACTATCTGCATTAAAAAGCAAAGAAGAATTTACCAATCAGGTAAATGCCCAAGTAAAAAAAATTCAGCATCATTTTGGACAGACTCCAAAAACATTCAGAAATACAGAGTTGATTTATTCTGATTCAATTGGGTCAATGGTTGCAGATATGGGATTCAAAACTATGCTTACCGAAGGAGCAAAACACGTTTTAGGTTGGAAGAGCCCAAACTATATGTATTGTAATGCAATTAATCCAAAACTAAAAATGCTACTTAAAAATTTTCAGTTAAGCGATGATATTGCTTTTCGTTTCTCACAAAGCTCATGGAATGAATGGCCATTAACTACTGAAAAATACGTAAACTGGCTCAATCTGGTTGATCCCAAACAAGAAGTAATAAATCTATTTATGGATTATGAAACATTTGGGGAACATCAATGGGCTGATAGTGGTATATTTGAATTTCTAAAAGCACTTCCTCAAAGGGTTTTCACCAATTCTAATTACATGTTTAAAACTCCTTCAGAAGTATCAGAAATTCTTCAACCTGTATCCCCAATTCACGTTCCAACACCAATTTCATGGGCTGATGAGGAAAGAGATTTAACTGCATGGCTTGGAAATGAATTACAGGACGAAGCATTTTATCGTTTATACGAATTTGAACAAAAAGTCAAATACTGTAAAGATGAGAACCTGCTAACTGATTGGAAATATTTACAAACTAGTGACCATTTTTATTACATGTGTACCAAATGGTTTTCTGATGGTGATGTTCATAAATACTTCAACCCTTATAATACCCCATACGAAGCTTTTATCAATTACATGAATGCACTTTCTGATTTTATTATCAGAGTTGAAGATGCATGCAAACCAGCTTCCGTTATTCCTCATGATACAATTAAAGATATGAGCTCAGAAAACACTATTTCTGGAAAAACAAAAGAAAAAGTTGTATCCACCACCAAACCAATTAGCAAAAAAACCAGTAATTCTAAAGTTTTAACAGAGCAAACTTCAAATGCTGCAAAAGCTAAAACAATTAAGTCTGCTAAAATTGAAAAGAAAACAGATGTCAAACCTGCTAAAGCAATAGAATTAAAAAAAGAAAAAACAAAAAAGGCTGAACCAGTAATAAAACCTAAAAAGACATCTAAAAAAACAAAAGTAGATGATAAAGCTTCAAAATCATTAAAGACAGCTAAAAACGACAAGAAAAACACTGATAATACAACCAACAAAGAAAAGTTGGAAAAGAAAAAAACAAAGAAGAAATAATCAAATTAAGAAATAATTATTTCCCAAAGCGTGGATGATAATCAATAATATTTTGCCTGATAAATTCTCTATTTAGGTGGGTATATATTTCAGTTGTTGTTATTGATTCGTGTCCTAGCATTTCCTGAACTGCACGCAAATCCGCTCCTCCTTCTATCAAATGAGTGGCAAATGAATGCCGAAAAGTATGTGGACTTATTTTCTTTTTTAAACCTATTTTTGCTGCGAGGTCTTTAATTATTATAAAGATCATAACCCGTGAAAGCTTATTCCCATTTCTGTTTAGAAATACGAAATCTTCACATCCTTTCTTCACATCAATATGAACCCTGCATGTTTCTTTGTACAATTTAATTTGCTTCAATGCAATACTCCCTATTGGCACCAACCTTTCTTTATCGCCTTTACCAATAATTTTCACAAATCCAACATCTTCAAAAATATTGGAAATTCTAAGATTAATCAATTCAGACACACGTAATCCTGAACTATAAACTGTTTCTAGCAATGCTTTATTTCGCTGTCCTTCAGGCTTACTTAAATCAATTGCATCAATTAATTTGTTAATTTCATCAACAGATAAAACATCTGGTAGTTTTCTGCCAATTTTTGGTGATTCTATAAGCTCTGTAGGGTTGTTTTTAATAATGTCTTCCATTAACAAATACTTATAAAATGCTTTAATTCCTGATATTATCCTGGACTGGGTTCGGGGATTAACACCAAGTTCATTGATCCATTTTAAAAAGCTTTGGAGAATATGTAAATCAATTTCATTCGGTTGAAGTTCGTTTTTAGTAAACTCCAGAAATTGAACTAACTTAGCTACATCATGAACGTATGCCTCAATAGAATTTTCAGAGAGTGATCTTTCTAATTTTAAAAACGATTGAAAACCTTTGATATAACTATTCCAGAGCATTTATAATTTTACCAGAAACCATTAAAACAAACCTGAAATATTGCCATTTTCATCAATATCTATTTTTTCAGCAGCAGGATTTTCTGGCAATCCAGGCATCCTCATTATTTCACCTGTAATCGGAATAATAAAACCAGCACCAGATGCTATTTCAATTTCCCTGACAGTAACAACAAAATCTTTTGGTCTGCCTAATAAATCAGGATTATCAGATAATGATTTTTGAGTTTTTGCAATACAAACAGGTAGTTTATCCAAACCTAAATCATACACTCTTTTAAGGTCAGCTTTAGCTTTTGAAGTATAATCAATAGCTTCAGCACCATATATTTTTTTTGCAATTGTTTCAATTTTCTTTTCAACAGACCAATTCCAATCATACATGGGTTTATAATGGAACTGGCAACTTTCTACAACACCTGCCACAATTTCAGCCAGTTTAACTGCTCCATTTCCTCCTTCTCCCCAAACATTAGCTACAGCAGAATACATTCCCATTTCTTTGCATTTCTGGCGAATAATATCAATTTCTTCATCAGTATCAGTTACAAATTTATTGATTGCAATTACTGAACAAATATTGAATTGTTTAATATTTTCGATATGTTTCTCTAAGTTGCCTAAACCTTTTCTAAGTGCTTCCGGATTTGGAGTCTTTAGATCTTTTAAATCTGCTCCACCATGATATTTTAATGCCCTAACAGTTGCAACCAAAACAACTGCCTTTGGAGACAAACCAGAATAACCACATTTAATATCAAAGAACTTTTCTGCTCCTAAATCAAATCCAAAACCTGCTTCTGTAACAACATAATCAGAATGAGAAAGACCCATTCTGGTTGCAATAACTGAGTTTGTGCCTTGAGCTATGTTTGCAAAAGGACCACCATGGATAATAGCAGGCGTACCTTCAATTGTTTGAACTAAATTCGGAAGAATTGCATCTTTAAGAAGTGCAGCCATTGCCCCATGAGCCTTTAAATCTCTTGCATAAACCGGTTTTTTATCAAAAGTATAACCTATAAAAATGTTACCAAGTTTCTCCTTTAAATTCTGTAAATTTTCAGCAAGGCATAAGGTAGCCATCACTTCTGAAGCAGCAGTAATATCAAAACCTGTTTCGCGTGGAATTCCTGATGTTTTTCCACCCAATCCAACAATAATCTTACGGATAGAACGATCGTTCATATCCATAACCCTTTTCCATGAAACTGTACGTGGGTCAATTCCAAGATTATTTTTTTTATTTTGAATATTGTTATCAATCAATGCAGCTAATAAATTATGAGCTTTTTCGATTGCAGAAAAATCACCAGTAAAATGCAAGTTAATATCTTCCATTGGTAAAACCTGAGAGAAACCTCCACCAGTAGCTCCGCCTTTAACCCCAAAAACAGGACCAAGAGATGGTTCTCTCAAAACAACAATGGTCTTCTTTCCTATTTTGTTTAATCCCTGAGTTAACCCAATTGACATTGTTGTCTTTCCTTCTCCTGCTGGCGTTGGTGAAATTGCTGAAACCAAAATTAAATTATTTTTCTTTACTTTTTCATTATCAATTAATGATAAAGGTAGTTTAGCAATGTATTTACCATACATTTTCAATTCGTCTAAAGGAATATTAATTTGTTCAGCTATTTCAGAAATATGTTTTAATTTAGCTTCTTTTGCAATATCTATATCTGATTTCATAAGGAAAATAAAATTAAATGAATAATTAAATAGAATTAAAAAACATGTTTTTACTAAAAAACAGATTTAACGTAAATTAAACCTTTTACAAAACCATTAGCAAAAAACATCAAATAATTACCTAAACTTGTTATTGTATTTTAGGTAAATTTATTATTTCTTTAATAATAAAAGCGTTTTTATATTCATTGGATATTTCTTTCTGAAAACGCTGAGCATCAAGTCTGGTTCTAAAATCACCAACTTTTACTTTATAATTGGGTTCCTGATAAATAATATACGCTTCAACATCAGGATATTCAGCCATAAATTGAGTCTTTATACTATAAGCTTTGCTTTTCGAATTGTTTCCAGAATCGAAAAAAATATGAATACGGTATCCAATAATACCTGTTTGATTTTTATTAAATGTTTTATGATCTTTTATAAGTTTGCTTATATTTTCATCTTGATTTATGGTGATCTTTCCATAATTTTGAGAAAATCCATTTAAAACAAGGAAGATTAGAAGCAAAACAAATGTTATATTTTTTTTCATTATGAGAATTATAATACTATTCCTGATCTGGATTCATAAATTTCTTTTGGCTGAACTGTCAATACAGGAATTGGTGAATGATTAACTGTTTCCTGAGCAAATCGACCCAAAATAAAACTAAGTGGCGAAGAATCCTGCTCAGTCATTATAACTATTAAATCAGCATCAACTTTTTCTGCATATTCAATTGTTTTAAATGGATCCTTATCACCTTTTATAGAGTCTGAAATATTTTTAATATTATTATTATCCAATAATTCTGCAACTTGTTTAGAATAACTAATAACTTTTTTCACAGTGTCTTTATTCTCAGAATAAAATAAAGATAAGATATGAACTTCTGCCCCAAAAGCCTTTGCTATTTCAAAAGCAAACGGCACTTTATGACGAGTTTCCACAGAATCGTCTATTGGTAATATAATTTTTTTGATTGTAGTTCTCACATTAAAATTATTTCTAACAGTAATTACAGGACATTCTGAAGCAGCAACAATTTTATAAGCATTACTGCCAATCCAGTGTTTTTCATAGCCAGATACGCCATGAGTACCACTTACTATAAGATCTGCTTCTGTATATTTTGCAAGATTTACAATTTCTTTATATACTTTACCTTCTAATACTTTATAACTAAGCTTTCCTTTTAATTTATTTTTAAAATCAAACACCAAACTTTCAAAGCGTTTTTTTGCTTCTTCAATTATCGTTTTATCAACAGAATATAAAGAATCATTGCTACTCGGTTTCCTCACCCATACCATCATAATGTCTGCACCGGTTTTATTAGCAATTGCAATAGCGTATTTTAATGCATTTAATGACCCTTTTGAAAAATCAATGGCAACAACTATTTCTTTCATATATGTGCTTTTAAATTTTTTACTAAATTATGAAAATTATCAATATCGGAAACCAAACTCAAATATTTTTTTTAAAATTTGCAATGAATAACCCCGAGGCAGAACCTCGAGGTATCTGGGTAAAATTAGCCACGGATTGCACAGATTCACGCAGATAGTTCTGTGATAATTTGTGAAATCTGTGGCAAAGAAATAACAACAACAAATTGCTTATACACACTCCGAGGCAGAGCCTCGAGGAATTCATTGATTAAAAAAAGAGTTTAAAAATCTTTTTATAAATTAAAAGTAATGCTTCTTTTACTTAATTTTTATACTTTTGTTTTTAAACAATAATAGGAAAATAACGGAATGAACGTAAACATAAATCCTGATTCCGAAAATCTAAGTCCGGTCGAAAAAGAATTTGAGAAAGCACTACGACCTGAAGATTTTAATAATTTTACAGGGCAGCAGCAAGTAGTTGATAATCTGAAAGTATTTGTACAAGCTGCTAAAATAAGAGAAGAAGCATTGGATCATGTTTTATTACATGGTCCTCCCGGGCTTGGCAAAACAACATTAGCACATATTATTGCTAATGAAATGGGAGTTGGAATAAAAATAACATCTGGTCCTGTTCTCGAAAAACCAGGCGACTTAGCAGGCTTACTTACAAATCTTGAAAAGAATGACATTCTGTTTATAGATGAAATCCACCGTCTCAGTAATGTTGTAGAAGAATATCTCTACTCTGCCATGGAGGATTATAAAATTGATTTAATGATAGAAACTGGACCAAATGCCAGAAGTGTTCAACTTTCACTTAGTCCGTTTACATTAATTGGAGCAACAACAAGATCTGGTTTACTCACAGCACCTCTCCGTGCCAGATTTGGCATCACTTCAAGATTATCTTATTATGATTCAGCTTTACTTAATAAAATAGTTAAACGTTCAGCCAGCATAATGAAAATAGAAATCTCCCCTGATGCAGCATTCGAGATTGCCAGAAGAAGCAGAGGAACTCCTCGTATTGCCAATGCCCTACTCCGAAGAATTAGAGATTTTGCCCAAATAAAAGGAAACGGAACAATTGATATGGCTATTACACATTATGCGCTTTCCGCATTAAATGTAGATGCGAATGGCTTGGACGAGATGGATAATAAAATTTTATCTACAATTATTGATAAGTTTAAAGGAGGACCTGTTGGTATTACTACTATTTCTACAGCTGTTGGCGAAGAAGCAGGAACGATAGAAGAAGTTTACGAACCTTTTCTTATTCAGGAAGGGTATATTATGAGAACGCCCAGAGGTAGAGAAGCCACAGAACTTGCATACAAACATCTTGGCAAAATAATTCCTGCCAAACAAAGAGGTTTATTTGAGTAAATGAATAACCCCGAGGCAGAGCCTCGAAGTATCTGGGTAATATTAGCCACAGATTCACACAGATAGTTCTGTGATAATTTGTGAAATCTGTGGCAAAGAAATAACAACAACAAATTGCTGATGCACACCCCCGAGGCAGAGCCTCGAGGAATTCATTGATTAAATTTGTCTTTTTTATTTTACCGGTTTCATGGTAATAATGATATCAGATTCTATTCTACCTGCATACCAATTCCCATCATAATCATGGAGAAAGCCTGGGTTGAAAGTAATAATCGTATCTTTGTTTTCAAAAAGTCCATTTTCAATACTATCCGTATCTTCAAACTTAAATTGCCAATCAGTAGTTATATCCACGTTATAGTATTCAAAATTATATGCTCCGTTATCTGTGGTTGTAAAAACCCTATCCCCGAAATTCTCAATGGTAATCCTGATGTTTTTTATAGGATCTGATGTTTTGTCAGATTTCACATAACCCTTAAAAATATAATCAGCATGTGGCATCTTGTTTTCTTCTGTTTTTTTGCAAGCAAAAACGAAGCAAATCAAAACAAATAATATAATTATCATTTGTTTATAAATCGGATTTCTTTTTAAAACTAACATATTGAAATAAAAAATCAAGCAAATTTAATAAATTGATTGAATATAAATTTTATAATATACATCTTTGTTTTTACCTTTATACCGAGTTGCGTTCATTGATATAATTTCATTTTGAAATTTTAATGAACTGCATCGGCATAATCCCAAGTAAGCATTCATTATCGAATAATTCTTCTATGAATACAACTTGGTATTATATACCTAATTGAACTTTAAAATGAAGAAGAATTCAATTAAAATTTTAATATTTTTTTTATTTTTAGCGAATAGCTGTTCATCACAAACAAAAAAAACTCAACCTATGATCAATAGACAAGCTGTTGTTGCTGGTACATTTTATCCTTCTGACAAGGAAAAACTGTCTGCACAACTAAATGAATTATTTAAAGTAGCTGCACACAAGAGTAAAACAGATGTACTTGCAATTATTTCACCACATGCCGGTTATGTTTATTCAGGTTCTGTGGCTGCATCTGCTTTTAACCAAATTGATGCCACTAAAAAATACGAATCAATATTTGTTATCGGAGCTAGCCATGTTGCTTTTTTTAATGGAGCTTCGGTTTACAATACAGGAAATTTCATTACACCTCTTGGAGAAGTTGAAGTTGACACTGCTATTGCCAATAAACTAATAAAAGAAAATCCTCTTTTCGGATTTAATACTTCCTATCATTTGGATGACCATTGTTTAGAAGTTCAGCTTCCTTTTCTGCAATATATAATGAAAACAAAATACAAAATAGTTCCTGTTATCATTGGTACTGACTCAGAAGATATTTGCAAAAAACTTGCTACTACACTTGCACCCTATTTTAATTCGAATAACCTATTTATTTTTAGTACTGATTTTTCTCATTATCCAACATATAAAAATGCGATGGATGTTGATAAAAACACATGCGATGCTATTCTTACCAATTCAACAAATACATTTATAAAAACTATAAAATCTAATGAATCAAAAAAAATCCCCAACCTTGCAACAAGTATCTGCGGTTTTAATGCAATTCTTACCATGCTATATATCACAGAAACATTAAAAAACATCAGTATTGATTCAATTAAATATAAAAACTCAGGAGATTTCAGTGAATACAGCAATAGGGTTGTTGGTTACTGGGCTTTATCAGTTTCTCAGAAAAACAACGCTTCTATAAACAATACTTTAAATGAAACTTCAGAATTTACATTAAGTGAACAAGACAAACTAGATCTTATATCTATTTCAAGAAACACTTTAGAAAGTTATATAAGTAAAGGCACAATACCAAAGCTAGATTCTTCTGTTTATTCAAATATTTTAAATGAGAAATGTGGCGCTTTTGTTACACTTAAGAAAGATGGAAAATTGAGAGGTTGTATTGGCAGATTTATGCCCGACAAACCTTTGTACCAGATTGTACAAGATATGACCATTTCTGCTGCCACACAAGACTATCGTTTCGATAAAGTTTTATCTAAAGAACTTAATAGCATCAAAATAGAAATTTCTGTCTTATCACCATTACAGAAAATTAATTCCATTGATGAGATTATGATGGGCAAACATGGAATCTACATTAAAAAAGGAGGAAATTCCGGAACTTTTTTACCGCAAGTAGCTGATGATACAGGCTGGACCAAAGAAGAATTTCTTGGTCATTGCGCCCAAGACAAAGCAGGTATAGGATGGGATAGATGGAAAATGGCTGATATTTTTATCTACACTGCTATTATTATTGATGAATAATAAAAGTTTTTAAAGTGCTCTGAATTATAATAATTCACTATTGTCCGATTAAATTTCCCGTTTTAATAATTTCGTACCTACGGCACTTTGCTGATTTTCGTAATCTCTTATTCTACCATAATTTAGCACCGATGATGCTTTTTTCAGCCTCGTTAGAGGCGACATTATGGTAGAAATAAAGATTATTTTTTCAAATAAAGCCCCGTAGTGGGCGACATTATGAAAAAGCATTGAAAACAAGCATAAGCCGTATCGTTTTAGATATTTTTATCGGACAACAATGATAATAATTATGTTTTGATAAATGAATAAAAGAATCATTAGTAACCGATTAAAGATTCATCGCTCCCTTGCACTTCACTCTAAATGACGAACAATTTGATTCTTGCTGACGGAGTTAATGGCATATAATTTTCATCACTAAAATTCAAACCTTCGGTAAGCAAGAACACCAAATTTCACCTAAAGCTTTTATTGGGTTGAAAGTTATCATCCTAAAACATTTTTTTTATCCCTGATTCAGGTTTATATTTGCACGATATGTTATATTTGCATATCGAAATATACATTATAAAAATGCAATAATAAATGAATAATTCATATTTTTTTAGGAAGAACCTTGGTTTGAAAGCAGCTTATGTTTTAGTAAACCTTTGCCTTGTATTAACCTTTTCAGGTTGCAATTACAATAACAATAAATCAGGCTCTAAAGATAGCACAAATGCGATTTCATACCAAGTTGCATTCATAGAAGAATTATTCGATAATGAATGCTTACTTGGTATTATGCCGATGCAGTTCATTATAATTTCAAAAGGAAATTATATCAATGAACGCAACTCGGTATCAGGCGAGTTGACCATTTTCCATGCTGGAAGTTTTTCTATGCCAGCCAAAGAAATAATAGCTGCATTTAACAAAGCATATCCAAATATTAATATAAAAACAGAAGCAGCTGGCAGTGTAGAATGTGCCCGTAAGATTACCGAATTAAAAAAACCTTGCGATATAATTATTTCAGCAGATTATAAGGTGATCGACAAATTGTTAATTCCCGATTATGCAGATTGGAACATAAAATTTGCCACCAATGAATTATGTATTGTTTTTACTGATAAATCAAAATATGCAGATCAAATCAACCAGTCAAATTGGTTTGATCTATTATTAAAAAAAGATGTTTTCTTTGGTCGGTCCGATCCTAATTCCGATCCTTGTGGTTACAGATCGGTGCTAAGTATTCAATTAGCTGAAAAATATTATAACAAAAAAGGACTTGAAACCCAATTGTTAAAGAAAGACAACAATTTCATAAGACCAAAAGAAACGGATCTTCTGGCTTTGCTCGAAACAAATGCCGTCGATTACATTTTCTTATACCGTTCGGTAGCAGAGCAACATAAATTAAAATACCTGATTTTGCCCGATTCTATCAACTTAAAAACACCAGAACTTGCCGATTATTATAAAACAGCAACTATTGAAATAAACGGAAAGAAACCAGGAGAAAAGATCACACAAGTCGGAGAACCTATGGTATATGGTATTGCAATACTAAAAAATGCTCCAAATTACAAGGCAGCCATTACCTTTGTGGACTTCTTGTTAGATAAAGAAAAAGGCATGAAAATTATTGAAAAAAATGGACAACCTTCTGTTATTCCAGGTAAAACAGAATCTTATGATAAAATCCCACAAGAATTAAAAAAATATGCTGTTAAATAATCAATTGTTGAATTGCTATATTGTTAAATTAACGAATTCTAATTGTTAATTATTAATTGTTAATTTCTAATTGTTAATTGCTAATTGTTAATTGCTAATTGTTAATTGCTAA